>DATECI010000416.1:0-11176 GCA_035286985.1 Gemmatimonadales bacterium | reverse complement strand
CGCTCGCCGGCCGGATTCCCCTGATCGGCTCGGTTCGGGAAAGCGCGGTTTGCCTCTATACCAACACCCCGTCCGGCGATTTTCTCCTGGACCGCCACCCCGGAGACCCCCGGGTGATTCTCGCCAGTCCGTGCTCGGGTCACGGATTCAAGTTCGCGCCGGTTCTCGGAGAGGTAATCGCGGATCTGGTGGAGGAGCGAGCGCCCCGGTTCGATCTGACCCCGTTTCGGCTGGAACGGTTCCTCCGATCAGCGTGAGGCGCTGAGAGGCAACTTCGGATCCGCCCGGCCTGCCGAATCCCCCGCTATAATTCTGCCGTGACTGCCGCTCCTCCGATCGGCGGACCCGCCCTCCATGCTCTGCTCGCCGGGGCAATCGATTATGCCGGCCTCTACCCCCCGGCCCAGCTGGACCTGGCCTCCGCCGTCGCCAACTACCTGGCCTACCGCGAGTCGGCTGATCGGTGGGCCCTGGGCCGGTTCGTGGTGCCGGCCGGCCGACTCGAGGAATTCGCCACGGCGCTCGGGCCTGGCGGCGGAACCCCTCCCCCGATTCCGCTCAGCGTAACGATCGGCGCCCGAGTTGGGGAGGACGTCCGGCTGATCGAAGCGTTCGAGCGACGGGATTCCGGGAGCACCGCCCGGATCGATTCCGTCGAGGTGAAGGCCGGCTCGGCCCGGAACGTGAGCGAGGTCCTCGGCGATATTCCGTTCCGGTGGAAGCGATATGTCGAAGTGCCTGCCGGCGCCGGCTCTGATGCCGTGCTCCGATGGGTTTCCCTTGCCGGGGTCTTTGCCAAGGTTCGTACCGGAGGCACCGACCGGGAAGCCTTTCCTCCCCCCGACGCGCTGCTGCAGTTTCTTGAGGACGCATGCCGGCACCGGGTTCCCTTCAAAGCCACTGCCGGACTGCATCATCCGCTGCGGGGCTCCTATCGGTTGACCTATGCCCCGGATTCGGCTTGCGCTCCGATGTACGGCTATCTCAACCTGGCGCTCGCCGCCGCCATTCTCTGGCGGCACGGCACCGCTGCCCGGGCGCGCGCGGAGGCCGCGCTCGTCGAAAGCGCTCCCGGCGCCCTGCGCTCGGAGGGAACCGCTTGGTGCTGGCGGGAGGAGCGGTTCGAGCTCGATTTTCTGGCCGCTTTCCGGCGGGATTTCTTCCACGGCTTCGGCTCGTGTTCCTTTCGCGAGCCGCTCGACGAACTCGGGGGGCTGGCTTCCCAGTGACCCTCCGCCTGGACGAGACCCACGACGTGGGCATCGGCTCCTGGATTGGCTCGGCCCAGCGAGCCGAGGGAGACTTCCCCCTCCAGAATCTTCCGTTGGGGGTATTTCGCCGGAGGGGAGTGGTGGACCCCCGCATCGGGACCGCGATTGGAGACCGGATTCTCGATCTTCATCGGGCCGCGGCGGTCGGGGCTCTGACCCTCGATCCCGGACTCCATGAGGCGGTCCAGGCCCGCACCCTTAACCCGCTGATGAGCCGGGGCCGGAAAGCGCTTCGGACCGTGCGCTCCGCCCTCCATGCGCTGCTTCGGGAAGACTCCCGACTCCCGCGCCCCCCGGATGAGTGTCTGGTGCCGCTGGGCGAAGCCGATCTCCTGCTTCCGGCCGACATCGGGGATTACACCGATTTCTATGCGTCGATCCATCACGCGGTGAATGTCGGGACCATGTTGCGGCCGGATCAGCCGCTGCTCCCCAATTACAAATGGGTGCCGGTCGGGTACCACGGCAGGGCCTCGTCCATCGTGCCGAGCGGCACCCCGGTGCGCCGGCCGCTGGGCCAGCAGAGGGAGGAAGGTGCTCCGGCCCCCGTCCTCGCACCGACCCGCGCGCTGGACTACGAATGCGAAGTGGGAGCCTGGATAGGGCGGGGCAATCCGCTGGGCCAGCGAGTCTCCATAGGGGAAGCGGAAGAGCATCTGGCCGGCCTGAGCCTGGTGAACGACTGGTCCGCCCGTGACGTGCAGCGCTGGGAATACCAACCGCTCGGCCCGTTCTTGGCCAAGAGCTTTGCGACCACCGTATCTCCCTGGATTGTTACCCTCGACGCCCTGGAGCCGTTCCGGACGGCGCTGGCCGAGCGCCCATCCGGGGATCCGGCTCCGCTGCCCTATCTGGATGAAGGCGAGACCCGGGGCCGCAGCGGATTCGCCATCGAGCTCGAGGTGTGGCTCAGCTCGGCCAGAATGCGTGAGGACGGGGTCGCGCCCTGCCGCCTGAGCCGCGGGAACTTCGATCAGATGTACTGGACCCCGGCTCAGCTGGTCACCCACCACGCCAGCAACGGCTGCAATCTCCGCCCCGGAGATCTACTGGCCAGTGGAACCGTGTCGGGCCCCACCCGCGAGAGCCGGGGCTGCCTGCTCGAACTGACGTGGGGCGGCTCGGAGCCAATCACCCTTCCGACTGGAGAGCAGCGGCGCTTCTTGGAGGATGGCGACGAGGTGATCATACGGGGCCGCTGCGCCCGGGAAGGGTTCGCGACGATCGGGTTCGGCGAATGCCGGGGAATCGTCCTCCCGGCCGAGGAGATCGGTTGACCGTCCAGCGTCAGGTCCGGATCATCCATCTGGAGATGCTCGCTCCAGGAGCCCTCCGCCCTCCCAGCCGGATTCCATCGGAAGTGCTCCTGCTCCGCGCCACTATCCCTTCGCCGGAGCTCGGAAGATTCCTCTATACTGCGGTTGGCGGTGACTGGTACTGGCGGGAGCGGCTTTCCTGGACCCATAGTTGCTGGCTCGCTTGGCTGTCCCGCCCGGAGGTGGAAACCTGGGTGGCCTACCAGAGCGGAACTCCGGCGGGGTATTTCGAGCTCGAGGCCCAGCCGGAAGGCCACGTGCAGATCACCTATTTCGGCCTGCTGCCCGGCTTCATTGGCCGGGGGCTGGGCGGATATCTCCTGACCCAGGCTGTAGCACGGGCGTGGCAGGTCAAGCCGGGCGTGCGCCGCGTCTGGGTCCATACTTGCACCCTCGATCACCAGGATGCGCTCGCCAACTACACGGCCAGAGGGTTCGAGGTGTTCCGGGAGGAGGAGCATGCAGTGGAGCTTCCGGATGAGCCCCCCGGTCCCTGGCCCGGCGCGGAAAGGCCCCGATGAACCTTGCCGATTTGCGGCGCGAATATGCCCGCGCCGCTCTCGATGAGCATTCGGTGGATGCCGACCCGCTCCGGCAATTTCTCAAGTGGCTCGACGAGGCGACCCGAGCCGAAGTCCCCGAGCCATCCGCGATGACCTTGGCGACCGCGACCCCTGATGGCGTTCCTTCCGCCCGGGTCGTCTTGCTCAAGGGCGCGGATCTCCACGGCTTGGTCTTCTTCGGTGATGCCAGGAGCCGGAAAGGACGGGACCTGGCGCGAAACCCGGCAGCAGCTCTGCTCTTCTGGTGGAGCGAGCTGGAACGGCAAGTGCGGATTACCGGCAGCGTCTCTCATCTTGGCGGATCGGAGTCCGACCAGTACTTCGACTCCCGGCCCGAGGGGAGCCGGATCAGCGCCTGGGCCTCGCATCAGAGCCAGGTCGTGGCGGATCGCCCCACGCTCGAAGCCCAATGGGAAGCGGCCGCGCGCCGTTTTGCCGGTGGTGGAATCCCTCGCCCACCTTATTGGGGCGGCTACCGGCTCATCCCGCGGGAATACGAGTTCTGGCAGGGCCGTCCCGACCGACTGCACGACCGGCTCCGGTACCGGCACCGGCCGGAAGGTGGGTGGATCATCGAGCGCCTGAGCCCATGAGCGCCAAGGCGGAATCGCGGTCCGACCGTCCGACCGTCCGGCCGTCCCCCAGCGGGATCCGGATGGCCCGGACCGGCCTCATCGTCAATGGATGCCTCGCGTTGGTCAAGCTGATCGCCGGGATCCTCGGCCATTCCTACGCCCTGATCGCGGACGCGGTCGAATCGGTCGCCGACATCTTCTCTTCGTTGGTCGTCTGGAGCGGGCTCCGGATCTCCTCTCGCGATGCCGACGAGAGATACCCCTTCGGGTACGGCAAGGCCGAATCGGTTTCCTCGGCTATCGTCGGCCTGATGCTGGTGGGCGCTGCCCTCGGCATCGCCATCGAAGCGGTGCGCGAGATCCGGTCCCCCCATCACGCCCCCGCTCCCTTCACCCTGGTGGTGCTGGTCGTTGTTGTCGCGATCAAGGAGTCCCTCTTCCGCTGGGTGTTCCGCGGAGCCCAGGAATTGGGGAGCCAGGCGGTGGCCGCAGACGCCTGGCACCACCGGTCTGACGCGATCACTTCCGCCGCCGCCTTCGTCGGCATCTCCATCGCCCTGATCGGGGGACCCGGGTGGGAGCAGGCGGACGACTGGGCCGCCCTGTTCGCTTCCACGATCATCTTCTACAACGGCGGTCGGATCATCCGGCCGGCGCTTGCCGATCTGATGGACCAGTCGCCCGATGAGGCGGTCTTCCGGGCGGTCGAGGCCGCCGCCCATGGAGTCGAAGGCGTGCTTGCCACCGAGAAGCTCCGGATCCGGAAGAGCGGCCCGCGCTACCTGTTGGAGGTTCATGTGCAGGCGGATCCGACTCTCTCGCTCCACGACGCCCACATCTTGAGTGGCAAGGTCAAAACCGCTATTCGGGGTGCGGTGCCCCGAGTCCAGACGGCCCTGGTGCACATGGAGCCGTTCGAGGCGGCGTGAATCTCAGGGACCGGTTCGACCGGCGGCTGGCCGGCATGGGTCTCCCGCCAGGACCGGCCCTCGCGGCGGTGTCGGGCGGGGCCGATTCGCTTGCGCTGTTGGATCTTCTGGCGCGATCCCCTGCAGCGTCGGGGTTTTCGCTTCACGTCGCCCACCTGGATCACGGCATTCACCCGCAAAGTGCCCAGGCAGCGGAGGCAGTCCGCGCCGTGGTCGCAACCTATGGACTGCCGTTCCATGTTGGACGTCTCGGCCTCGGCCCCGGGGCGAGCGAAACCGCGGCCCGGGCGGCCCGCTATGCCTGGCTGCGCCAGAAAGCGGACGAGCTCGGTGCCGATCTCATCTTTACGGCCCATCACCGGGATGACCAAGTCGAGACCGTGTTGATGCGGGTCCTGAATGGGTCCGGGCCCGCTGGTCTGGCCGGGATGGCGCCTCGCACCGGCCGAATCGTGCGACCGCTGCTGTCCTTCCGGCGGGAAGAGCTGGCGGCGTACGCGCGCTCCCTGAGCCTGGTTCCCTGGGAGGACCCGGCCAACCGTGACCCCCGTCACCTGCGGTCCTGGATCCGCGGCCAACTGCTCCCGGTTCTGCGGGACCGCCTGCCCGACGTGGACCGGGGGCTGCTAACCCTGGCTCGTCATGCCGCGGCGGAACGCGCGGCCTGGGACGCGTTTCTCGAGTTGATGCCCGGGCTCGATCTCCGGAGCGAGTGCGATGGGGTTTCCGTTGCTGCGTCCCCCCTGGGTGGGTATGATTCCGGTGTTGCACGGGCGCTCCTCGGTGCGCTGGGACGGCGGGCCGGGTGCCTCGTGGGCCCGATGCGGGCGGCTCGAATCGAGCGACTGCTGGCGGGCGGCCGGAGCGGGACGGTGGCGCAGCTGGGACAGGGCTGCGCCGCCGAACTCTCGTTCGGCCGCCTCCGTTTCTTTCGGGAGAGCAGTGAACCGGGAGGAGCCGGGGAGTCCCGGTCAAACGGGTGGGAATCGCTCCCGATCGAGGATGCAACGGGAGCTGCCACGGTGGGCCGCTGGCGCCTCACTTGGCAGCAGGAAGCCGCGCCGGACCGGCTGGAGCGGAATTCGCCGTCGAGCTGGCTCACTCCCGGCAGGTATCTGGTCCGTCCCTGGCGGTCGGGCGATCGCATCCGGCCGTTGGGAGGACCGGGAAGGAGACTTGTGGTTCGCTGCATGCAAGACGCCCGGATCGCTCGCCACGAGCGCGCGGGGTGGCCCGTTATCGAGACGGCCGGTACGATCGTCTGGGTGCCCGGGGTCTGTCGTGCGACGGAACAGGTTCCCGCCCCGGGCGCACCGGCCCTCCGGATCGATGCCCACCACGGCTGAAGTCCTTCGCCGCACCGGCGGGCGCACGGTCAAGTCCATCGTCTATGACGAGGCCGTGATTGCCGCGAAGGTGGCCGAGCTGGGATCGCAGATTACCCGGACCTATCCGGACGGCGATCTGCTCGTGCTTGGGCTGCTCAAGGGGAGTTTCATCTTCCTGGGCGACCTGGTGCGCAAGATCGAGCGGCCCCTTCAGGTGGATTTCCTGGTGGCGAGCTCCTACGGGACCGGCACCACGTCGTCCGGTGCGGTGCGGCTGCTCTACGATCCGGAAACCCGGTTGGAAGGAAAGCACATTGTGCTGGTCGAGGACATTGTGGATAGCGGAAGCACGGTGCGCAAGCTGATGGGCCTGCTCTCGGAACGGCAGCCGGCTTCGCTGGCCGTGTGTGCGTTGCTGGACAAGGTGGCCATGCACGCGCCGATGCCCGAAGTGCGTTTCGTCGGTTTCCAGGCCCCGACGGCATTTCTGGTCGGATACGGTCTGGATCACGCCGAGAACTTTCGGCATCTTCCATTTATCGCGGACTTGACGTAATGCCGCAACGACCGACGAAACCTCCCGTGCCGAACTGGGCCGGCCTCAGCAAGAACTTGGCCCTCTGGCTGTTGGTGGCCCTGCTGGCCGTGTTCCTGTTCAACATGATGAGCAAAGACGGCAGCAACGCCGCCAAGCTCACTTACACCGAGTTCAACCGGCAGACCGAGATCGGCAACGTCAAGTCGATCGAGATATACGAAGGCAAGCTTGGGAAGGGGGAGTTCCGGACCCCGGTGACCCGGGGCAGCGAGCGGCCCCGGACCTTTACCGTGATGTTCCCCACCGGGGCCATCGACAATGCCTACCTCAAGCAGCTCGACGCGGCCGGGGTGACGGTCGAGGCCAAGCCGGCCAAGAGCGGCTTGCTCACGCTCCTGGTGGGGATCCTGCCCTGGGTCGTGATCCTGGCGCTCTGGTTCGTCTTTCTCCGCCAGATGCAGTCGGGCGGCAATCGGGCCTTTTCCTTCGGGAAATCCAAGGCCCGGCTGCTCGCCGGCGACACTCCCAAGGTGACCTTTGCCGATGTGGCCGGGGCCGACGAGGCCAAAGTCGAGCTGCAGGAGATCATCGAGTTCCTCAAGGATCCCCAGAAGTTCACCCGCCTGGGCGGACGACTGCCCAAGGGCGCCTTGCTCGTTGGGCCGCCCGGGACCGGCAAGACCCTGCTGGCCAAGGCGGTGGCCGGGGAAGCGGGCCGGCCGTTCTTCTCCATGTCCGGCTCGGATTTCGTCGAGATGTTTGTCGGAGTGGGCGCCTCGCGGGTCCGCGACCTTTTCGAGCAGGGCAAAGCGCACGCCCCCTGCATCATTTTCATTGACGAGATCGACGCCGTGGGACGGCATCGAGGAGCCGGCCTGGGCGGCGGCCACGACGAGCGGGAGCAGACCCTGAATCAGCTGCTGGTCGAAATGGACGGGTTCGAGTCCAACGAAGGGGTGATCCTGCTCGCCGCCACCAACCGTCCCGATGTGCTCGATCCCGCGTTGCTTCGGCCCGGCCGGTTCGATCGCACGATCGTGGTGGATTCTCCCGATGTACGGGGCAGGGAGGGGATTCTCCGGGTCCACACTCGTAAGATTCCGTTGGCGGCCGATGTCCGTCTCGACATCGTGGCGAAGGGCACGCCGGGTTTGGCCGGGGCCGATCTTGCCAACCTCGTCAATGAGGCGGCAGTTCTGGCGGCGCGGCTCAACAAGAACCTGGTTGAGATGCACGATTTCGAGGAAGCCAAGGACAAGGTCATGCTTGGGGTTGAGCGGCGCAGCCTGGTGCTGACCGAGGACGAGCGACGGCTCACCGCTTATCACGAGGCCGGGCATGCCATCGTGGGGCTCAAGATTCCCGGCAGCGATCCGCTTCACAAGGTCACCATCATTCCCCGGGGCCGGGCCCTCGGGCTCACCCATTGGCTTCCCGAAGAAGACCGCCACAACTACACCAAGCAGTTCCTCGAGGGCCGGCTGGCGAGCGCGTTTGGCGGCCGGGTCGCCGAGGAGCTGGTCTTCGGTCCCGAGAAGGTCACCACGGGCGCGGCCAACGACATCGAGCAGGCCACCTCGATCGCCCGGCGGATGGTTACCCAGTTCGGGATGAGCGAGAAGATCGGGGTCATCGCGGTGGGCGACCGGGAGCAGGAAATCTTCCTCGGCCGCGAAATCCAGCAGCGCCGGGAGATCTCGGAGCGAATGTCCGAGCAGGTCGACGCCGAGGTGAAGCACCTTATTGACCAGGCCTACGCCCTGGCCCGGCGCATCATCGCGGACAACCGCGCTTTGCTCGATCGGATCGCCCAGGCCCTGCTCGAGCGGGAGACGCTCGACCGAGAGGATCTCGACGTTCTGGCCCGGGGCGAGCCGCTTCCTCCGCGCGCCGTGCCACCGACGGCTCCGGCCTATGCTCCGAAAGCCGGGACGAGCCCGGCGCCCCGCCCCCCCTTGATGGGCATGCCGCCCGCAGAGCAACCCTCCGGCGCGTGAAGCTGGTACCGCTCGCGGGCCGCTCCGAGGACGCGGTTCGAGACGCCCTCCTGTCCCACGGATGGGAGGGCGGCTTGTGCCGCACCACCGCGGCAGGCCTGGAGTCGCTCACCTATCACGTCACCGAAGCGGAGAGTGCCACGCTCCAGGCGCTGGTCCGCGCGGGGGCGCGGCTCGGTCTCGACATCGTCACCGGAGCCGATTGGGCGCTCCTCACCGGGCCCCGGGCCCGGCTGTCCGCGTTAGCCCGGCCGGGGGTCGTTCCCGAGTCCCTGGCCGAGCTGGCCGCGGTGCTGGGCCATGCCCTTCCCGGCGACGATCCAGTGATCTGGCGGACGCCGGCCGGGGCTCTCGAGCTCGATCGCCCGGTGCTGATGGGCATTCTAAACCCGACCCCCGATTCGTTCAGTGACGGGGGCCGCCACACCACGGTGGAGGCGGCCCTAACCCGCGCGGCCGAGCTGCTCGCCGCCGGCGCCGCCATCCTCGACGTCGGAGGAGAATCGACCCGGCCGGGGGCAGCTCCGGTGGCCGCGAGGGAAGAGCGCACCCGGGTTGTGCCGGTCATCGGGGCCCTGGCCCGATCCTTTCCCCGGGCAGTGCTTTCGGTGGACACCACCAAGCCGGAGGTGGCCAGGGCCGCCCTCGATGCCGGGGCCCAGATCATCAACGACGTGTCGGCCCTCCGGCTCGATCCCGCGATGGCCGCCCTCGCGGCCGAACGGGGGGCCGGGCTGGTGCTGATGCACTCCCGGGGAGCTGCCGGCACCCTGGCGTCGGACCAGCACGCCCGGTATCCCGAGGGAGTGATTCCCGCCGTGCTGGCCGAGTTGGCGGAGGCGCTGGAGCGGGCCGGGCGAGCCGGGGTCCTTGCTGAGCACATCGTGGTGGATCCTGGCCTCGGCTTCGGAAAGACCCCGGAGCAGAGTGTCGAGCTCCTCCGCGGCCTCGGCCTTCTCCGCCGGCTGGGCCGCCCGGTCCTGATTGGCCCGTCCCGGAAGCGATTCCTTGGCACGCTGACTGGCCGGCCGGTCGAGGAGCGCGATGTCGCCACCGCAGCCGCCTGCGCGTTAGGCTGGGAGGCGGGCGCCCGGATCTTCCGGATCCACGAGCCCGGCCCGGTGCGAGATGCGCTCGCGGTGGCGCACGCGGTGAGGCCGCGGTGATGCGAAGGATGGTCGGACGCCCGCCCTACCTTTGGGCGCTGTTCGTCTCGGTTCTTGTGCTCGCCGGCCTGCTCTCCTCCCTGGCTCCCTCGGTCACCTTCTGGGACGCCGGTGAATTCGTTGCCGCGATGAAGGTGCTCGGGATTCCTCACCCGCCCGGCACTCCGCTCTTCGTCACCATGGGACACGTGTTCGGCATGCTGGTTCCGTTCGGCGAGTATGCGTTCCGTACCAACCTGCTCAGCGCCCTGTTCGCCTCGGCCGCTGCGGGAGGCTGGTTTCTCGTTCTCGAGGAAGCGGCTGGGCGCTACCTCGGGGATGAGGAAGGACGGAACCGGACCGGGCTCCGGATCGCGGCGGCTACCGCAGGCGCGATCATCGCCGCCTTCGGCTTTACCAATTGGCTCAACAGCAACGAGACCGAGGTCTACTCCGTCTCGACGTTCACGATTGCGGCGGTCACCTGGCTCATGCTTTGCTGGCGGGCCGCGCGGGGCAGTGAGAGCGGGGGGCGATACCTGCTGCTGGCCGGGTATCTCCTCGGGGTCGCGATCGGGAATCACCTCCTCGGACTCCTCGTCGGTCCGGCGGTCGTGGCGTTCATGGTTGCCGAGCTGCGAGGCCGGCCTGCTTCGGACCCGGTCGTCCGGCGCAAGGAATGGGGTGACGCCGCGATCATGGCGGGACTCTGGGTGCTCCTCACCGGGATCGGGCTTGGCAGCCAGGCCCTGATCGGGGTGGGAGGGGCCGCCTTCTTGGCCGCGCTCGTCTACGCTGCGCGCCAGGGGGAGCTCAAGTTCGGCCTGATACTCCTCGGCATCGCCCTCGTCGGAGTGACCCCGTATCTCTATCTCTACCTCCGGGCCGGCCAGCATCCGATGATCAACGAGGCGGATCCCTCCACCTGGAGCGCTCTGCTGGACGTGATTCGGAGGGCGCAGTACGGGGTCCGCACTCCGTTCGACGACCCCACCTTCCTCCATGAAGACCCGGCTAATCCGGGCCGGGGCTTTCGGATCATCGCCCTTCAGGTGGCCAACTACATCCAGTATTTCGATTGGCAGTGGGCCAAGGGAGTGGAATCGGCGATCCTGGGCATTCCCGGACGAACCCTGGTCATGCTGCTCTTCGGCTTTCTTGGGATCCGGGGGTTCCGGGCCCAGTGGCGAAGCGACCGCAGCGGGGCCTGGCTCTTCCTCGCCCTGTTTCTGGTGACCGGGCCGGGCCTGATGGGGTACATGAACTTCAGGCCGGGCTACAGCATCGGGTTCAACTGGTATCCCGAAGTCGACCAGCATGAGGTTCGAGAGCGGGACTATTTCTTCGTGGTGAGCTTCGTGGTATGGGGACTGTGGGCGGGGCTCGGGCTGTTGGCCTTGGTCAGACAGGTCGCCGCGCAGTTCTCGACTACGGGGCGCCGGCTCATGGCCTACCCAGTGTTCTTGCTCGCGCTGGTGCCTTACCTCTTCAACTTCCGCGAGGCCGATCGTCGC
>DATECI010000415.1:0-2453 GCA_035286985.1 Gemmatimonadales bacterium | reverse complement strand
CTGGGCGTCGAGCCCGCCGATATCGGCAAAGCAATCCCCCGGGGTGTCTTCCAGGAAGAGATGCTCCCCGTGCGACTTCGGGAGCCGCTCGAACGCCAGGCCCAGGCTCCGGCTCCAGCGGACCAGGTCGCCGGGCTCCGGGGCATCGTCCCGCAGGCCGCTCGCCGCCCGCACCACGATTTCTTCATCCCGGGCCCGGATAATCATCCGGTCATCGCCGAGCCAGCGGTCGAAGACCGCGGTGTCGCCGGTGGCGAGGAATCCCTGCGCCAGGGTCCCGACCACGACATTGAGCTCCGGCCCCAGCATCACCTCGGCCCCGGGCTGCAGCGACTCCACGTCCACCGAGTCCGCTACGTTCACCACTCGCGGCATGCCGTTGAGGTTGACCACCGCCGCCATTCCCCGCTCGGTGGGCGTTACGCCGAGAAAGACCCCGGTGTGCCAGGGCGGCGCGGTGAGCCGCTCGTGCACCCGCTGGAGCTCGTCCATCCGGGCCCGAGCCTGCTCCACGCCGGTCCACAACCGGTCGGCCTCTTCCAGGAAGAAGGTATCCAGCTGGCGAGAGGTTTCCCGGGACTGAGCCCGGAGATCGGTGGCGAGCTGGATCTTATCCTGCAGACTCAGGGCATTCTCGCCCCGGGCCACCAGGCGGTTGAACATCTCCGACCGGGACATAGCCTCGCGCTCATTCGGCCCGCGCATCGTGATCCTCCTCCCGGCGATGGAACTCCATGCCCTCGATCAATCCCTTCTTCCAGCCGAACAGGGAGAACGTGGGGCCGCCCTCGCCGATGTCGTTGACCACCAGGGCCACGCTGTAGGCCCGGGGGAATACCGTCCGGTGAAGCAGCCGGTCGTCCTCGCTCATAAACCCCTGCGCGAGGGCACACTGGGCTCGCTTTTCCGGAGGACACTCCTTGCACCATTCCCGGACCGGATGCGAATGCCACCAGCCGACCATGATCTCGCCCCGGCTCCGCAGGGCGAGCGCGGCCTGAACCTCGGTCCAGGTGGCCGGCGTGAAGGTGAGCTTCGCGCTGCTCGCCTCGGTGTGCCGGGCCGGGATTTGCGCGGTGACGGTGAGAAAGAGCCGCGCCTCAACGCCGTCCCGGCACAGGTGACCGATCAGGACTCCGCCGGTTTCCCGCTCGGCTCTTTCGGCCAGGGTGAGCTCCGCCACCTCCGCGAACACCCGCTCCGGAATGACGACCGGCAGCTCGGAGACCGGCTGGCCCTTCTGCTCTCCATCGCCGTTCAGCAGCTGCCGGAGCGAGCCGGTTCGGATCTCGATCCGCGGCGGAGCAATCCGCCCAAGGCGCCCGCCAGATCCGGAATCGGCCTCGCGCTCCTCCGGGAAGGCAACCGGGAGACAGCGGATCAGGTCGCCTTTCTGGAGCGTGCCCTTGGCCACCAGACGCTTGGTGATCCCGCGCGCCAGCTCGCCGAAGTAGCCGACCGGGAAGGTCTCGTGCGGATCGCCGTCGAGCCCGGCTCCCTCGAATCCGCCGAGGAACGGCTGGCCGCGCTCCAGATCCCACGTCGGGCTGAACCCGCAATCCAGCAGGAATGCTTCTTCCGGCGGCAGCCCCCGCTCCAGCGCCTTGAGCCGCAGCCATTCCCGGGCCGGTTCCCAATCGATGCGAACGGGAACCTGGCTCACCTCGGTGCCGTCCTCGCGCACCACCTGCACCGCGTAGGAGTACCGCACTTACCGGTCCCCGGCTCCGGCGTCGATGTTAGGCTGGAGCACCAGTTGGTCTCCCGACTGCAGGGCGTCGCCCACCCGCTCGGCGGCGTGGAGGTGCCGGCCCTCTCGCTCCAGCCGGGCGTGGTAGCTCAACGGGCGTCCCTCGCCGTCTTCTCGCACCAGGTCCAGCTCGGCGAGCAGGCGGTCGACCAGCTCTCCCACCGTGGCACCATCGGCGAACTCATCTACCGTCATTCGCTTCTGGCCCGACACATCGCTCACATCCAGCATCTGCAGCATCGTTTACTCCTCCGTGGTGTGCGCCAGGTAGATCCTGGCGAGTGGTTCCTGGGCGAGCGCCCTCACTTCGCGGCTCCCCAGCCGGCAGGCCGCCGAGAGCGCTTCCAGCGCGAGATCGAGCTCCCCCGCAGTCAGCGCCGGTTGAGGGAGCACGACCTCCAGTCGAACTGCTTCGGGCTCATGACGGGTTAGCGCACCCCGCACCATTCGTATCCTTCCGGTCAGCCCGAGCAGAAAGAGCGCGATGGCGCGACGGGAGTTCTGCGACAAGCCCGTGCTTCGCACCAGCTCGAGTGACAGGACTCTCTCTCCGCCGCGCGGCTCGAGAAACGCCTGATTCATGAGCCCGGGAGCGTCGAGCTCCACCGCATAGCGGTCGTCCTCCCGCCTGGAAACTCTCCAACCGCCCTCCTCGCCAAGCCGTTCCCACCCAGGTTCAGCTTCGGCCAGCAGGTCCAGCGGC
>DATECI010000414.1:0-2214 GCA_035286985.1 Gemmatimonadales bacterium | reverse complement strand
ACTTCCTGGTCCGGTTCCTGCTCGGCAAGCTCCGCGATCTGGGGATGGTCTTTCTTACTCTTTCGCTATTCCTGGCCAATACGGCGCTCACCGCCGGCTTTACGTTCCTCCGCGCCTACTTCGAGGCCACCGGGGGAGGGGGAAGCGCGATCGTCCGCACCCTGGAAGGGTGGCTGGCTGAGCTGCTGGGGTTCGCCTTCCTGCTGGTCCTGTTCTTCCTGCTCTACCGGCATGCCTCGCTCCGGCGGGTCCGCTGGCAGGCGGCACTTGTGGCCGCAGGGTTCATGGCGGTGGCTTTCGAGATCGCCAAGCGCCTCTACGCACTCTACCTGCAGGGTGCCACCGGCTATGGGGCCGCGGCGGTAGATGCCTCAATCGGAGCGATCATCCTTTTCGTTGTCTGGCTGTACTACTCCGCGCTGGTCTTCCTGCTGGGCGGGGTGGTGGCGGAAACCTGGGAGCTGCGCGAGCTGCAGCGGGTGCAGCGGGGCGGGATGGGGCGAAGCGCGGGAACCGCGAACGTGCCGGTGGAAAGGGGGCTGTGAACGGTCAACGGTGAACGGGAACTGCCTCGTCAGCCTACACCCCATCGCCGGGCTGGTCCCGTTGACCGTTGACGGTTGACTGTGAACGCTGTTGTCCCGGCTCGGCTCGGGCATTAAGTTCCGCTTGCCCCAGGTCCGAAGGGTGCCGGCGCGCGAACCGCGTCAGGACCTCGCCGGTAGCAGCGCTAAGCGATGTCTGGTACAGCTTCGGGTAGCCTGGGGCACTCTTCTTCGGTCGGTCGGTGAGGTCGGTGTGGTCGGTGAGGTCGGGGCCGTCTCTCCGCACTGCCATGAGCGAATCGCGGCCGTCGCCATCCTTACTGACCTCACCGACCTCACTGGCCGCACTGACCGACTGACGTGATCGCACTTGCCCGCAAGTACCGCCCCAGGCGCTTTGCCGACCTGCTGGTCCAGGATCACGTGGCCACGGCCTTGCGTGGCGCCGTTGCGCGAGGCCGGGTTGGTCACGGCTACCTGCTCACCGGCCCCCGCGGCACCGGAAAGACCACGGCCGCCCGCATTCTGGCCATGGCGCTCAACTGCGAGCGGGGCGAAGTAGCCGGTGCGACCGGGGAGCCCTGCGGGGAATGCCAGAGCTGCGAGCGGATCTGGGGTGGGGCGGCGACCCTCGATGTCGTCGAAATCGACGCCGCCAGCAACCGGGGCGTCGACGATGCCCGCGACCTCCGGGAACGAGCGATGTACGCTGCCTCGCAGGAGGGGCGGCACAAGGTCTACATCATCGATGAAGCTCACATGCTCACCCGGGAAGCCTGGAACGCTCTGCTCAAGATCCTGGAGGAGCCGCCCGCCGGAGTGATTTTCGTCTTCGCCACCACCGAGCCGCAGAAGATCGCCGCCACCGCCGCGCCGGTCCTGTCCCGGCTGCAGCGCTTCGACTTCCGCCGGATCGGCCCGGCCGCGATTCGGGAGCGGCTGCGGCAAGTGCTCTTGCTCGAGCACCTCGCCGCGGACGAGGACGCGCTCGCCTTGATCGCCCGGTACGCCGATGGCGGGATGCGGGACGCGCTTTCGGTGCTCGATCAGTGCCTCTCCTTCGAGGAGGGGCCGGTCACCGCCGCGGGGGTTCGCCAGGTGCTCGGCTTGATCGATGACGAGCAGTACGCGGAGATCCTTCGCGCGATTGCCGAGCGCGATACTGCGGCGGTGTTTCCGTTGGTGGATGGGCTGGTCAACTCCGGCGCGGATCTGGCCGAGTTCATGACCGGCACCGCCGACCTGCTCCGCGCGGTGTTGATGGTGGAGAACGGAGTCGAGCCCGAGGGTCTGACGGAAGCCCAGCGGCAGGCCATCGCGGCGGTACATGGCAAGCTCGCCCCGGGCGATGTGGTGCGCATGCTGGCATTCCTCGCCGAAGCGGAGGCAGGAATCCGCCGTTCGGCCAGCGCGCGCTTGATTGTGGAAACCCTGTTGCTCCGATGGACGGTGATGGATCGAATCGTGGAACTGGAGCAGGTAATTGCGGGCGGTCAGGCGGTCAGGCGGTCAGGCGGTCAACCGGCCGGTGAGACTCGGACCGCCCGCCCGCCCGTTCGCCCGCCCGCCCCTGCCACCAGCGGCCCGACGCCCAGCCCCTCCGACCTCGGGGTCGAATCCCTCCGAGTAGAATGGCCCAACATCGTCGCGGCGGCCCGGGCCCGCAGCC
>DATECI010000413.1:0-4798 GCA_035286985.1 Gemmatimonadales bacterium | reverse complement strand
CACCGGCAGCGAAGCCGGCAGCGCCCGCAGCTCCGGCCCAGCCAGTCCGGCCGGCGATGGGCGCCAAGGGGAAGAAGCCCGCCAAGAAGAAGGCCGCGCCAAAGAAGAAGGCCGCCGCACGGAAGATGGCCCGGAAGCCCGCGCGGAAACCGGCAAAAAAGAAGATGGTCCGAAAGTCGGCTCCGAAGCGCAAAGCTCCGGCGCGGAAGAAGCCGGCCCGGAAGGCGAAGAAGACCGCCCGCAGGCGCCGCTGATTCAGGGCTGGGCAGGCGTTAGGAAAGCAAAGGGGGCGGAGAATTCCGCCCCTTCTTGTTGGCTAACCCGCCGAGTTCAGTTGCGGAGCCGGACCCGCGCCACCACCCGGCCCGTGACCGCATCCACCGGCGCCGAGTAGATCTCCCCGCTCAAATCCAGGGATGGATGGGCGGTCCAGGTGGCTCCCGCGAAGAGCACCGCGCGATCGAGGTCTACGATCACCTTTCGGCGGTCCACGGTGCCGAAGCGGTTGGTGAAATTGACCTGGAATCGGGGGGCGAGATGATTGTAACCCGCGCCGAGGTGGGCCCGGAACGACCCCCCAGTAGTCCAGGACATGGTAGCCGCGGCGCCCAGGATATTGGGACGGAAAGAATCGTTCGATCGCATTCCCTGGAAGCAGGGGCTGTCGGCATCCTCGAGCGCGGCTTCATCGCAGGTGATCGGGGCCTCGATCCGGCCCAGGGTCGCGTGGACCCTGAGCTGCAGCAGCACGCCGTGGCCTGGGAGCGACATGGTCCGGGAAAGGGCCATTCCCAGGAGGTTGGCCTTGACGTCCGACATCGCGAGGGGAGGAATCCAGCTCGCTTCGAGGCCGAACCCCGCAGGCAGCGCCAGCCAGGCCCGGGGGCGGGGAGCGGCAAAAAGCAGATCGGTGTTCTCTGGCCCGGGCTTGTCGGGACGACAGATGGTCGGGGTGGCGGTGGCGGCATCCACCTTGGGCAGGTAACTCACTTCCAAGCCCAGGTAGATCTGCCAGGGGCTTGCTGCGCCGGGGGTCACCCCTCCGCTGAAAGCCAGCGGTACCCCGAACTTCGCCATGGTCCGGGCTTCGTTGGAGCCGGGGCCTGGTCGGCAGGCGTCATCTTGAGCGCCTGCCGGTTGGGCGAGTGCGAGGGAAAGGAGTGAGACGCTGACGAACTTCACCGGACGCTGACGGTGCCGATCATGTTCCCCTGGCTTCCGTAGCCGTCCGATGCCCCATGAATGATACAGTTGTAGTGATAGGTCCCCGCGCTCGAAAACGCCACGACGAGGTCCTTAGGCGGGTAACTGACCGGCGCGGTCGGGGAGAAGGTGGAAGCCCCCCTGGGGGTGACGCTGTGGCCGTTCGTGCCGATCCATCGAAAGGTGACCGTTCCCCCCACTGCCACGACTACGCTGTTGGGAACGAACACGTCGTCCCGGACCTCGACCTCGACAGCCTGCTCCGGGGTCCCACCGGGATCTTGTGGATACGGATTGCCGTTGTTGTTGCCGTTGTCATTGGTGGGGCTCCCGCCACAGGCGGTGGAGAGCGCCAGCGTGAGCCAGGCCAACTGAATCCGCCGCATGAACGACTCCCTGGAAGAAAGTAGCGTTTCCCGCTCCCCCGGGGTATGGCATCCTGCGTGCCGGGTCGGCCGGATGGCCAACGTGTTGTTGCACAAGGGCCTGGCCGAGTGCCTTCGGCCGTAATGTGTCCCATGCACGTACGGCGGGAGGCTCTTGTGTCCAACCGACACGTCCCAAATCATTCCGGACACCGGTGTAACTTGGGGCATCCCTAACCTCGAGCATCCATGGCCCGAGCGCCCCGTGACCAGCGGCCCACAATCCGGCTCACTTCGCTCTCCCACGGCGCGGGTTGAGCCTGCAAGCTCGGAAGCAGCGAGCTGGCGCAGGTCCTGCGCCACCTGCCCGTGATTTCGGATCCCAACGTGCTGGTGGATTCGGCCACCTGCGACGATGCCGCCGTGTACCGACTGGGACCTGACCGGGCAGTGGTGGCGACGGTGGACTTCTTTACGCCCATCGTGGACGATCCGGCGGACTGGGGCGCGATTGCCGCCGCGAATGCGCTTTCCGATATCTACGCGATGGGTGCCAAGCCGCTCTTCGCACTCAATCTGGTGGGCTGGCCGCGGGACGTACTTCCCTTCGAGGTCCTCGGGGAAGTGATGCGCGGAGCCGTCGAGGTGACCAGCCGGGCCGGCTGCCTCATGCTGGGGGGCCACTCGATCGATGATCCGGAGCCCAAGTTCGGTCTGGTGGTCCTGGGAGAAGTCGATCCCGATCGTATGCTCACGAACGCCGCCGGGCGACCCGGTGATCACCTGGTGCTCACCAAGCCGCTCGGGACGGGGATCCTGACCACCGCGCTCAAGCGGGACCTGATCACCGAACCGGGACTAGCCGAAGCCGTCAGGGTGATGACGGCCTTGAATGACGGGGCGGCCCGGGCGGCCGTTGCGAGCGGCGTCCGTTGCGCCACCGACATCACCGGGTTCGGGTTGCTGGGCCATCTTGGCAACATGCTCGCGGCCAGTGGAGTGGGTGCCCGGATCGAGTTTTCCAGGCTGCCGATTCTGCCCGGCGTTCTGGAACTCGCCGAGCTGGGCTGCGTCCCGGGGGGAACCCGGCGCAACCTCGAAGCCGCCAAGGTCGAATGGGCCGCCGATCTGAGCGAAGCGGAGCGCCTGCTGACGGTGGATGCCCAAACCTCCGGGGGGTTGCTCCTGGCGGTTGCCTCCAACCGGTTAGCCGATCTGCTCGCCGGGCTGGCGCGGGAGCGAACCCCGGCGGCTGCGGTGATCGGCGAAATTCTCCCGGGGCCCGGCCAGACGCGCGTGGTGCGCTAGTGGCGCGGAAAAGCGAACCGGCTTCCGCAGTAGTCCATCTGGACGAGAGCTGCCTGGGGAACGGGCGGGACGTGCCCTCTCCCGGGGGGACGGCGGGATTGATCGAGATCCAGCCCGCCCGCCGGATCGAGCGGCGCGACTTCTCGGTGCATTCTCCGGATACCACCAATAACAAGATGGCCCTCGCTGGGGCGATCGGAGTACTGCAGTTGCTCGCCGGCAAAGGAGCGCGGCTTCGAGTCCTTCTGGTGTCGGACTCGGAATACCTGGTGCGGGGGGTGCGGGAGTGGATGCCGGGCTGGATGGGCAGGGGCTGGAAGCGAAAGGGGGGCGCGGTGGAAAACCTGGAACTCTGGCGGGCCTTGGAACAGTCGCTCGCACTTCACGACGCGCAACTGGCCTGGGTCCGAGGCCACAACGGCCATCCCAAGAACGAGTACGCCAACGACCTCGCGATACGGGCCGCGAAGCGGCAGGAAACTTCTCCTGGCGTCGTTCCGTCAGAATTCGAGGACTGGCTGGCGAGCAAGCGCGCGGCGGGGCAATACCTTGACTATGATCCGGATGCGGCCTTTGGTGGCTTGGCGGAACGGCTCCGGCGGGGCGAACGATTCCCTCTGGATCTGGATGCGATCAATCCCCTGGGAGGTTGAGGGATGGATGAGCTGACCCGGTTTGCCCGGACCCTGGTCGAACGGCTTGGCGCCCGGCCGGAAGGCGTGCACCGCCCGGTTTCGGTGGCCGCACTCCGCCGGGAGATCCTGCCCTACCGGGCCGAGCGGCGTGCGCTGGGGCTCACCAGCGTGGAGGACTACGAGACCATCCTGCTCCGGCTCGTCGCGGAGGAGCGCGGATTGGTCCGGACCATTCCGGCTGCCGCGGCCGAACGGTGCCGCGAGGTCTTATCGCAGCCTAACCCGGACCTCGGCGTGCTGGAGGAGATCGCCGATTCGATGATCCAGGTGACCTCGCTGGCTGCGGCCCCGACCGTGCTCGACCAGCAGCCCCGGAGCGACAACCCGGAGCCGAAGCGAGAGGAAGTCGCGGCCCCGCCGCTGCCCAGCGACGGGGCCGAGCTCTGCCGGCACTGCCGCCACTCGCTTCCCGGCGGCCGGCTCGTCGTGTTCTGCCCCTGGTGCGGTGGCCGAGTCATCCCGCTCGCCTGCCGGCGCTGCGGCGCCGAATTCGAGTCGGGCTGGCGGTATTGCGTCAGCTGCGGGGCCGAGGTCAGCGACCCGCATCCCTCCGGCTGAGCGGCGCCTCGATGCTGGATCGCTCCGATATCGTCTTCCTGTCCGGCGTCCGCACCGGATTCGGCGGGTTCGGCGGGACCCTCAAGGATTTCACCGCGACCGATCTGGGCGCAGTCGCGGCCCGGGCAGCAATCGAGCGGGCGGGAGTCCCGTCGGACGTGGTGGATCACGTCATCGTCGGCAATGCGATGCAGACTTCCGCCGACGCAATTTACCTGGCCCGGCACGTAGGGCTTCGGGCCGGATGCCCGATCGCGACTCCCGCCGTCACCGTGAACCGGCTTTGCGGCTCGGGGTTCGAAGCGATCGTCCAGGGCGCGCATCGGATCCGGCTGGGCGAGGCCCGCATGGTGCTCGCAGCCGGGGCGGAATCCATGAGCCAGGCACCTCACCTGCTGCGTGGAGTCCGATGGGGCACCAAGCTCGGTGCGGCCCCGCTGCTCGAGGACTCACTCTGGCAGGGGCTCACCGATCAGCAGTGCGGCTGCTCCATGGGCATTACCGCCGAAAACCTCGCCGCCCAGTACGGCATCTCCCGGAGCGACGCGGATGGGTACGCGCTGCGCAGCCAGCAAGCCGCCCGGACGGCCTGGGATGCTGGGTGGCTCACCGATGAGGTCTGTTCGGTTCCGGTAGCGGACCGCAAGACGGGGCGGGCTGGGTCCTGGG
>DATECI010000412.1:0-7687 GCA_035286985.1 Gemmatimonadales bacterium | reverse complement strand
CGACGATCTCGGACCCCGCCCATTCACAGACGACTCCTGATCCTCGGATGACCCGGGCGAGGAATCCTCCGGGGGAGATCGTGGCGAGGTCGGAGCCGGCGGCCTGGGGCGACTCCAGCAGTGCGCGCACCGCGGCTCCGGCTACTCGAAGGGAGTGCTCCGCCGCGATCCGCCCGCTCCGCTCCCGCAGCACGGCGGCGGCGCGGGCCAGGATCGTGGCCAGGAGCACGGTGAGGACCCCGGTAAGCACCGTCGCAACCAGGACTTCCACGAGCCCGGTGCCTCTTCTGGTCAAGGACACGGCAGGCGGGTTAGGACGGTGTCCGGGGGGCGGCGGCGGCCCTCCACCCACCCAGCCACCAGGAGTTCGATCGATCCGTCCCGGGCCGTAGCCCGCCACGATTCCACCACCCCATCGGGGCGGCGCGCCGTGCCTGGGGCGGGCGGCTGGCAGGGCTCACCGCGCCACGCCTGGGCCCGCAGCCACTCGATCCGCGATTCCAGCCCCAGCGCGATCCGGCTTTGCTCACGCCCCTCGGCCGCCAGACGGATGATGGGGCCGAGGGCCCCGGCAAGGGCCAGGACCCCTACCGTGACGATCAGTAGGGCCAGGAGCACTTCGAGCAGGGTGAAGCCGTCCCGGTGCATGCCCCAAAATGGGGACCCAGCCGGAGCGGGGTGGAACCGGATTACCGCAGCGAGGGACGAAAAACCCCGCTAGGCGATGCCGTAGCGGCGGATCTTGTAGAAGAGGGTGCGAAGACTGACCTGGAGGAGGCGCGCTCCTTCGCGGCGGTTGCCTTTGGCGCTGGCCAGCGCGCGCAGAATTGCTTCCCGCTCGACCGCTTCCACCTGGGGCTTGAGCGCCAGGTTTCCCGAGGCGCCCGCGCTGATTTCCGAGGTGAGGCTGGGAAAATCGCTGCGATCCAGCCGCCCAGTCGGGCTCAGCGTGGCGGCCCGCTCCACGACCTGCTTGAGTTCGCGCACGTTGCCTGGCCAGGAAAAGCCGGAAAGCAGCGCCAGGGCCTGCGGCGTAATACTGATCGGCCGCCCGGTCCGCGACGCAACCTGCTGGGCAAAGTGAGTAACGAGGGCCGGTATGTCCTCAGGCCGCTCCCGGAGGGGCGGCAGGCTGATCAGAGCCCCGTTGAGGCGCTCAAAAAGTTCCGGCCGAAACCGGCCCTCTTCCACCGCGCGCTCGATCGGGGTGGAGGCGGTCGCCATAACCCGGACATCGGCCGTGGTATGGCCGTTGCCATTCCCGTCGCCGTTGCCGGAAGGTCCCAACTTGCTGAGCAGGAGGCACTGGCTTTGCGGCGAAAGCGCCACGACGTCCTCAAAGAGCAGGGTACCCCGATCGGCCGAGCGCCAGAGGAGCTGGGGGTCTCCTAGATCGGGAGCGGCGCCGCAGTCTACGGTTACGAAGGCGCCTTCCCCCCGCCGGCTGAAACGGTGCATCGCCTGGGCCAACAAGGCCTTGCCGGTGCCCCGCTCTCCGGTGATCAGGACCGCCCCGTCCCCTGCTGCGGCCCGGGCCGCCTGCTCCAACAACCCGCGCATCTTCGGATCCTCGGCCACGACCAGCGGCTCGAGCCCCCGCGCCCCCAGCGTCACCCGCAGGCGGGCAACTTCCTGCCGCAGCCGCTCCCGCTCGAAAGCCTGGTGCAGGGCCAGCACCAGCTCCTCGGGGACAACCGGCTGGCGGACGAATCCATCGGCCCCCTCCCGCAGCACGACCGGCGCGAGGGTAGCGCTGACCATATCCCCGGTAACGAGGATGATCCCCGAGCCGCCCCCAGCCCGGTAGCGGCGGAGGAAATCGAGGACCTCCGCTTCTCCCGCTTCCAGATCCAGGAGGATCCCTTCAACCGCGCCGGCCTGGGCTTCGATCAGCCCAGCCTCGAAGTCGCTGCGGAGCAGGACCTCGTAGCCGGCCGCTTCGAGCGCGGGGCCACTCTGCCCGGACCGGTCGTTGCCGAGGATCAGGAGTCTCATTGGCAGGCGATCTTGCCCTCGAGAACCGCCGGGGCTGGCGGAGCGACTGCACCGAAGAACAGGGCGCAGATCCCCGGCGAGGCCGAGCTGGTGGCCGTGGCTCCCCAACCGGAAGTGGTTGCCTCAGTGACGGTGACGGTCACGGTCGGGGACGGCTGGTAGGTCAAAATCACCCCCGGAATCGAGCCACCGTAATAGGTGGCCTGATCGTTCCAATAGGCCTCCTGCGCGGTCGCGAGATTCCGGAGATCGCTCTTGAGCGTAGCCGTCATGGCCCGGTCCTTGGTTGACCCGAGCTTCGGCAAGGCGATCCCGGCTAGCAGGCCGATGATCACCACGACGATCAGCAGTTCGATCAGGGTGAAGCCGGCCGGGCCCTTCCGCATGCTTCCGCTCCGTTCCCTACGTTTTCCGGGGACACGTCGGGGGGCGATCGTCAGGCATCGCCCCCCGCGGGCGCCCCTGTGGTGTCGTCAGTACAACGGGCCGCGGACGATCGCCGCGGCCCCCACTGCGTCACACGGATTCCTTCCTGCCCTGCGTTACGAGCAGGTAATGACGCCGTCCACCGTCGACGCAGCGCCAGCGCCCACCTGTACCTGGCACTTCGTGAAGCCGGTCGTGATCGAGCTGTTGCTCACGGTCGCCGTGAACCCGCTCGCCACCCCCGCCACCGTCGCTGTATTGCCGCTCGAAAGCGACGCGTTGGTCTTGCTCGCGAGGTTGCTCCAGTCAGTGTACGTGGCGTAATCCGAGAAGTACGCCTCCTCCGACGTCATGATGTTGCGGAGGTCGGTCTTGACCGAGGCCAGCTTCGCCTTGTCCTTGGTCGCGGCGAATTTCGGGATGGCGATCGCGGCCAGAATGCCGATGATCACCACCACGATCAGAAGCTCGATCAGCGTGAAGCCCTTCCGGTTCAACATGGTGCCCTCCCAAAGGAAAAATGTGCGCAGTGGACCACTCGGCCCGGGCGAGAGAAGAGCAACGATGGTGCCACCCCCCGCGAAATCCCGTAACCTGTTACGATTCAATGCGATCCCCAGTAGAGAATGTCCGGAAGGGGGTACGCCGCAACGGAGCTTCTCCTTGGAGTTTGCAATCCGGCGGCTTGCCGCCCCTTGACCGACTACCCGAGGAGCCTGTGATTCCTCGCCATTACCCAGCCTGGCTTCCGGCCGCCGGTTTGGTCTTCCTTGCCCTCGCAGCATCCGTGTCCGGCCTGGGGAATCAGTTCGCCCAGGATGACTTCGCCATCATCTGGAAGAGTCCGCTGCTGCACCAGCTGGGCGAGAGCTGGAAGGTCTTCGCCCAACCATACTGGCCCCCGCCGTTCACACCGGACCTTTATCGCCCGCTCGCCCTGCTTTCCTACGCAATCCAGTGGGCCATTGGCGGCGGGTCTCCGCTCATCTTCCGGCTGGCGAGTTACCTCTTGTACGCCGCCGTCAGCGTCCAGGTGTTGCGAGTGGCCCGGCTCCGGCTTCCCTTCCCCGCCGCCTTCGCCGCCGCCGCACTCTTCTCCGTCCATCCGGTGCACGTCGAAGCCGTGGCAATGGCGGTAAACCAGGCCGAGTTATGGGTCGCTCTGTTTTCCTGCCTCGTCGTTCTCATCTATGTGCGGGCCCGGAAAGCCGGGGGGCCGCTCGGCCTCCGGACCGAGCTCGGCATCAGCGGGCTATACCTCCTTGGCTGCCTCTTCAAGGAGAACGCACTCATGCTCCCTGCCCTCCTCTTGGCGGCCGAGCTGATCCTGGTGGCCACCCCCGAGCCCTGGAGGGTGCGGCTGGCCCGGGGCCGCCGCCTTCTGCTCCTCCTGATGTTGGTGGCGGTGTCCTTCTTCGGCGTCCGCACCCTGGTGCTGGCGGGAGACCTGGTTGGCACCTTTACCGCCGAGGCGCTGGCCTATCTCACCGTGGGCCAGCGCGGGCTGACCATGCTGGCGGTAGTCCCGAAGTGGTTCCGGCTGCTGCTCTGGCCGGCCCACCTCCAGTCCGATTACAGCCCCGGCGAGATCCTCGGTCAGACGGCATGGAGTTCGGAGCAGACCTTGGGCGCCGGGCTGCTGGCCGGTGCGGTGTTCGCTGCCTGGGTCTCCCGCCGCCGCGCTCCGGCCATCACGTTCGGGCTGCTGTGGGCCGCGATCGCCCTGTTCCCGGTGCACAACGTCCTGGTACCCACGGGAATCGTGCTCGCCGAGCGAATCCTGTTCCTGCCCAGTATCGGGGCCATGATCGCCCTGGCGGGTGGCGGGGCCCTCCTGATCGAGCGGGCTTCCTACCCGGCCCAGGTTGCGCTCGCCGCCGCGCTCGGGGTCTTGCTCGTCCTCGGGGTCTACCGCAGCACCACCAGACATCCGGTCTGGTCCGACCAGTTCACGCTCTGGTACTACACCGCCAACCGCGATGCCCCGAGGAGTTACCGGGCCCATCACGCCCTCGCCGAGATGTACTTCCTGGCCGGAACCGAGGCCCGCGCCGAACAGGAGTACCGCCTCGCCATCGCCTATTCGCCACCGACCGTGAGCCAGGTCTACCTCGACTACGCCAACAAGCTCCGGCTCAGAGGATTCTGCTACCCCGCGGCTGAGCTGTACCGGAAGGCGCTCGCTATCCGCCCCAACAACATGGCGGTCCGGGCTTCGCTGGTGGCGTGCCTGATGCATCTCGGGGAATACCGCGAAGCGCGCGACCTGGCCCGGATGGGGATCTCCTACGGCTGGCAGCTCGAGACTTGGCTCCAGATCCGCCACACCGCCGATTCGGCCCTGCGGGCGAAGGCCCCGGCCGGCAGCGTCAGGCTCCAGGCGCCCACCGATACGGTGGGGGCCTACCTGAACATCGGGCGCGTCCCGTGAAAAGAGGGGCGGCGGCGATCGTTCTGCTCGCCGCAGTCGTCGCTCTTCCGTCGCTTCGGAACGGGTTCGTCTACGACGATGTGTTGCTCATCGTCGAGAATCCCCTCCTCCATACCCTTTCCCGCTCCGCCGGGATCTGGCAAACGAGCTACTGGCCCACCGGCGGGTTGTACCGTCCGCTCACCGTCCAGCTCTTCGCGATTGAGTGGGCGGTGGGAAGCGGAAGGCCCATCGTCTTCCACGCGATGAGCATGCTCCTAAGTGCGGTCGTGGCAGTGCTGGTGTTCCGCCTGGCGGCCCGGATCCTCCCCCCGAACCGGACCGATCTGCCCGGCCGACTTGCTCCCGCGACCGCTGCCGCCTTCTTCGCGGTCCACCCCGTGCACGTCGAGGTCGTTGCCAATGCCGTGGGGCAATCCGAGCTCCTCACCGCACTCTGGGCATTACTCGCGGTAGAGCGGTATGTCGCCTGGCGAGCCGCAGGAGAGCTCACCCTGATGCGGCGGCTCGGACTGGCCGGCCTCACTCTGCTCGGAATCATGTGCAAGGAGACGGGTTATGTGATCCCGCTCCTCCTTGCCGCCGCCGAGCTCACGGTGGCTGGGCCAAAGCGCGGCAGCCGCCTCGGCTCCGCCTTCGCTCTGCAGGGAGCGGTGGTTGCCGCCGCCTTGCTTTGGCGGCTCACGGAACTCGGCACCCTGGCCGGCGATCAGCCCATCACCGTCTTGCGGGACTTGGGGATCGGAGCCCGGGCGGTTGCAATGCTCGCCATCGTGCCAGAATGGGCTCGGCTGCTCCTCTGGCCGGCGCGGCTCCAAGCCGAGTATGGACCACCGGGCCTCCCGGTTGACCCCACCCCCGGCCCAGCCCACTTGGCCGGCCTGGCCCTGCTCGGACTTGCCGGCGTCGTGGCCTGGCGGGTTCACCGCCGCCAGCCGGTCCTGACCTTCGGGGTGCTCTGGGTCCTGATCGGGCTCGCGCCGGTCAGCAACGTCCTGGCCGCGACCGGGATTGTCCTCGCCGAGCGGACCCTCTACTTACCCAGCATCGGCGTCGTCCTGGCACTGGGCTCGATGATCTCCGCTGCCAGGCGGCGTCTGGCAGGGGCGCCGGCCCTCGCCCGAAAGGCGGTTCTCGGTGCCGGATTGGGATTGTTCACGGCGGCTCTGCTGACCTCCTTGGAGCGGCAGGAGGTCTGGCGCTCCCAGGAGCGCTTCTTCGGGCAGTTGGTCCGGGATGCGCCGCGAAGCTACCGGGCCCAGTTCGTCGCTTCGCGCTTCTATTATGGACAACGGCGGTGGGCCGAAGCGGAGGCCGCGGCGCGGGAGGCGCTCGCGCTATACCCGCTGGATCCCCAGGTGCACGAGCAGCTGGGACAGGTGCTCCGGGTCCAGGACCGCTGCGAGGAGGCGACGGCGGTTCTGGAACGAGGCCTCCAGCTCAATCCCGGTGGCACGACGATCAGAAGCCGGCTGATCGAGTGCGCCCTGGCAGTGGGGGATTCGGGGCGCGCCCGCGCGGTGGCAGAGGAGGCGGTGCGACTGGGCCAGACGGAGTTTCGGGCGACTCTCGAGCGGCTAGCCCGATGATCCCTCCCGGCTTCCCGAAGACCAGACCTCCGCTCCCGCCGGAGTATGCCGCCATCTATGCCAGTCACTACCATCTGAACCGAACAGGCCGCACCCTGGCCACCGGGTTGGCGCAGCGCTTAGAAGCCTGGCTCCACCGCCAGGTTGCCAAGGACGTCGTGGGTTCGACCCGACCCACTACCACGCTCGAGCTCGGAGCCGGCACGCTCAATCAGTTGAGGTACGAACCGGACCGGGGATCATACGACATCGTAGAGCCGTTTCGGGAGCTGTTCGAGCACTCGGACAGACTGAGCCGGGTTCGAACCGTGTTTGGAGATGTCCGGGAGATTCCTCCGGATCGCCGGTATGATCGGATCACGGCCGTCGCGGTATTGGAGCACCTCTGCGACCTTCCTGAGGTCGTCGTCAGGGTGACCGAGCTACTGGCTCCTGGAGGGACCTTTCGGGTTGCCATCGCGAACGAGGGCACCATCCTTTGGAAACTGGGCTGGCGCCTGTCGACAGGATTGGAGTATCGATGGCGATATGGCCTCGATTATGGCGTGCTGATGCGGTACGAACACGTGAACACCGCACGGGAAATCGAGTCCGTGCTGCGCTACTTTTTCGGGGAGATGGAGGTGAGGGTGTTCGGCATCAGTCGGGCCCTGTCCCTCTATCACTTCTTCGCCTGCCGCCAACCGAAGCAGCTCGCCTCCGGCTCAAGGTGATGGAGAAGACGACCTCCAGTTCGGCGCAAGCAGCTCGACGACAACCGTGTCGCTACGCCAGCCCAGGGACAGCCAGTCGACTGATCTGACGACCGACTGCCACCGGTGCGTGCGCTCGGGCAGCCGTCCACAGGAGTTCTGGTCGTTTAGTATGGCGTTCCGGCCCAGCGGCCGACTGAGCCGGGAGCCCACTTCCTCGCAGGACGCGTCCAACATCACCGGCAGAATGGAATCCGGAATGCCGACCGCCAAGGCATAGCGGCGCAGTTCCCTTCCCGTGACTGGCCAGCGACGTCCTCCCTGACGTGGCGTCACCACGAACACGGTGTCGAGCCGAGGGGCCCGCGGGAAGGTGTGGGAGATAGCCAGCGCGAGACTGGCAAGCCCGTGCTTCTCGCCCACCACGCGCACCGCGGTGATCGAGGTATAGACGATCCCGATCCCGCCGAGTATCAGGATCACCCACCGGCCCAGGCGGTGGGAATGCTCGATGGCGCTGCCTGCGGCCAGGAAGAGGCCCATACTCCCGGCCC
>DATECI010000411.1:0-9340 GCA_035286985.1 Gemmatimonadales bacterium | reverse complement strand
CTTCCGGACCACGGACGTGACCGGGAATGTGGAGCTGCCGAGCGGGGTGGAGATGGTGATGCCGGGGGACAACATCCAGATGACGATCGAGCTGATCACCCCGATCGCGATGGACGAGGGGCTGCGGTTTGCGATCCGCGAAGGCGGCCGCACGGTCGGGGCCGGGGTGGTCACGAAGATTCTGAAATAGGGCGGAGATGAGCTATGCCGAGAGAGAAAATCATTCTCGAATGCACCGACTGCAAGAGCCGGAACTATTTCACCGACAAGAACCGGCGGGCCCATCCGGAGCGGGTGGAGTGGAAGAAATTCTGCCCCCGGTGCGGCAAGCACGCGCTGCATAAAGAGTCGAAGTGACCGAGCAGATTCAGGTTTCCGGGCAGGGCAATCGGGTAGTCGGCTGGGTCCGGAGCACCCGGGACTTTCTGGTCGCGGTTCGCGCCGAGATGAGCAAGGTGTCCTGGCCGACCCAGAAGGAGCTGGTCAAGGCGACCCGGATGGTGGTGGTCCTCACCCTCATCATCGGGGTGGTCCTGGGCTTGGTGGATTATCTGCTGACCAAGATCCTGATTGACGGCGTCGCCGCCCTGACGACCCCGTAGGGCGGGGGGGACGAAATGGAGTATCGCTGGTACGCCGTGCAGACGACGGCCGGGCACGAGAACAAGGTCCGGACCCTCCTGCAGAAGCGGATCGAGGACGATCCCCGGCCGGCCGAGCAGAAGCTGGTCCGTCAGGCCCTGGTTCCGGTCCAGGAAGCGATCGAAATCAAGAACGGCAAGAAGGTCTTGGTGGAGCGGAAGCTGTACCCGGGCTATGTGCTGATCGAGACCACGATGAGCCAGGAGGCCCAGCATCTGGTCAACAGCATCCAGGGGGTCATCAAGTTCGTCGGCCCCGGCAAGCTGCCCCAGCCGCTCCGGCAGGACGAGGTCAACCGGCTCCTCGGCATAGCGGAAGAGGCCACCGAGGCCGGCCCCAAGGAAGAGATTCCGTATCTGGTCGGCCAGGCGGTCGAAATCACCGAAGGCCCCTTCGCGGATTTCAGCGGCACGGTGGAAGAAGTCCTCTCGGAGAAGGGCAAAGTGAAGGTGTCGGTCTCGTTGTTCGGGCGGCCGACGACGGTGGAGTTGGACTATTTGCAGTTGAGGGGACATTAGGGCGGCTATCAGCTATCAGCTGACTGCCGAACGATGGAGCCGATAGCCGATAGCCGAACAACCGCGACCGCACGGGATTCTGCGGCAGAATGAAGGCTGCGGGCCAACCGCCGGCCGCCTTTCGATTCGAGGAGAGCAATGGCAAAGAAGGTCGTGGCAATCGTGAAGCTCCAATGTCCCGCCGGTGCGGCCAACCCCGCTCCCCCCGTGGGGACGGCCCTCGGTCCGCAGGGCGTGAACATCATGGAGTTCTGCAAGCAGTTCAATGCGCGGACCCAGAGCCAGGCCGGCATGGTGATTCCGGTCGTGGTCACGATCTACGGGGACCGCAGCTTCACCTTCATCACCAAGACGCCTCCCGCGGCAAATCTCCTGCTCAAGGAAGCCGGAATCGAGAAGGGCAGCGCTCAGCCCAACCGAACCAAGGTGGGGAAGGTAACCCGCGCCCAGTTGCGCAAGATCGCCGAGATCAAGATGACCGACCTCAATGCGGCCGACCTCGACTCCGCCATGCGGATGGTGGCCGGTACCGCGCGCTCGATGGGGCTGGAGGTCGCCGACTGATGCCGGCCACGGGCAGGAAGTTCCGCGCCGCGGCCGCGACGGTGGATCGGACCCGAGCCTACCCGCTCGCTGAGGCAGTCGCCCTGGTCAAGGGGGCTGCGTTCGCCAAGTTCGACGAGACGGTCGATGTGGCCGTCCGGCTGGGGGTCGACCCCCGCCACGCCGACCAAGTGGTGCGCGGCACCGTCGTGCTGCCGCACGGCACCGGCAAGACGGTCAAGGTGCTGGTCATCACCCAGGGCGACCGGGTCCGGGAAGCCGAGGCCGCGGGCGCCGATTTTGTGGGCATCGATTACGTCCAGAAGCTCAAGGACGGCTGGCTCGAAGCCGATGTCATCGTCGCGACGCCCGATGTCATGGGTCAGCTCGGCCAGCTCGGCAAGATCCTCGGACCCCGCGGGCTCATGCCCAACCCCAAGGCGGGGACGGTGACGATGGACGTGGCTCGAGCGGTGCGGGAGATCAAAGCGGGCAAGATCGAGTTCCGGGTCGACAAGACCGGCAACGTCCACGCCCCCATCGGGAAGGTGTCCTTCAGCGCCAAACAGTTGGAAGAGAACCTGGCGGCATTCGTGGAGACCATCGTGAAGTCGAAGCCGCCCGCAGCCAAGGGGGTCTATCTCCGATCGACGACCGTTTCCAGCACCATGGGCCCGGGCGTCAAGGTCGATATGGCGGGGTACCGATGAACAAAACCGAGCGGCAGGCCGCCGTCGCTGCACTCACCGAGCGACTGGGCGGCTCACCCAATATCTACGTCACCGATTTCACCGGCCTCGATGTTGGCAAGATCACCGAGCTCCGCCGCCGGCTGCGGGCCGCAGGCGCCCGGTACGTCGTGGTGAAGAACACGCTGGCTCAGCGCGCCTTGGCCGCCCGGAGCATTTCGGCCCTGGACTCGCACCTCGCCGGCCCGACCGGCCTGGTACTGGCCGGCGCGGATCCCCTGCCGGCGGCCAAAGTCCTGGGCGACTTCGCCAAGGAGCACCAGAAACCGGTGGTGCGGATCGGGCTGGTGGATGGCAAGCCGGTCGATCCGTCCTACATCAAGCGGCTGGGGGGCCTGCCCCCGAAGGCCGAGCTCTTGGGCCAGTTCGCGGGGGCCCTCAACGGAATCTTGTATCAGCTCGTGGGTGCCCTCGAGGCGCTCCGCGAAAAGCGTCAGACCGAAGCCTCTTAACGGAGAGAGAAGGAAGCACGATGTCACCCATGACGAACGATCAGATCCTCGAAGCGATCGGTGAGAAGACCGTGATCGAGCTGGCCGAGCTCATCGACGCCTTCAAGACCAAGTTCAACGTGTCGGTCATCGCGGCCGCCGCGCCGGCTGCCGGCGGGGCGGGCGGGGCGGTGGTGCCGGCCGTGGAGGAGCAGACCGAGTTCACGGTCGTCCTCAAGGAGGTGGGGGCCAAGAAGATCCAGGTCATCAAGGTGGTCCGCGAGATCACCTCCCTGGGCCTCAAGGAGGCCAAAGACCTGGTGGATGGCGCGCCCAAGACCGTCAAGGAAGGCGCCTCCAAGGCCGAGGCCGAGGAGATCAAGCGGAAGTTGGAGGAGCAGGGCGCGGTCGTCGAGCTGAAGTAGGGTGAAGCAGACGCCGGTACAATTCGTCGCTCAGTCCAAGCGCCCCGGGGCGCTTTCCGATCGGAGCGGAAAGCGCCGCGGTGGCCTTCTTTTGCACTATGCCGGGGTACGCAATGCCTGAAACCCGACCGTCCATTTCGTTTTCCAAGCGCGCCAGCGGCATGCCGATGCCGCACCTGCTGGATATCCAGACCCGCGCTTTCCAGTCCCTTCTGGTGCCCGACGACATCGCGGGCAACCGGCAAGACGTCTCGCTGGAGCGGGTCTTCCGCGACCTGTTCCCGATCTCCGACGTCAACGGAAAGTACGAGCTCGATTTCAAGAGCTACGCCCTCGGGGAACCCAAGTACTCGGTCGAGGAGTGCATCGAGCGCGACATGACCTACGCGACGCCGCTCAAGGCCACCCTGCTCCTCAATGTCTTCGAGGAAGTGGAAGGCCAGCGCCGGCTTAAGAATCAGATCGAGCGGGAGGTCTATCTCGGCGAACTGCCCATCATGACGCCGCTGGGCACCTTCGTCATCAACGGCGCCGAGCGGGTCGTGGTGAGCCAGCTCCATCGTTCGCCCGGCGTGGTCTTCGAGGAAGAAATCCACCCCAACGGCCAACTGCTGTACTCCGCCCGGATCATCCCGTTCCGGGGGTCCTGGGTGGAATTCACCATCGACATTCACGATGTGATCTACGTCCACATCGACAAGAAGAAGAAGTTCCCGGCCACGGCCCTGCTGCGCGCGTTCGGGTACGGGACCAATCCTGACATCCTGCGGCTGTTCTTCGCCACCAAGATGGTCAACATCACCGGGAAGCTCGAGGGCCGCCAGGAACGCCGCGAAGTCATCGGCGCCCTCCTCGCCGCTGATGTCCCGAATCCGGAAGATCCCGCCGGGGCGCCCCTCGGGGTGGTGGGCGACGAGCTCACCGTGGAGCGGGTCAACGCGATGCGACACGTGGGAGTCACCACGGTGCCGTGCTTCGCGGGCTATACCACGCTCGACCTGCGGGAGGACGAGCAGCCCACCACCACCCGGGAGCGGCACACCTGGGTGCTGGCCTTTGCGGTGGCCGATCCGGAAACCGGCGAGGTCTTGGCCGAGGCGGGCAACGAGCTTACCGAGGAGCTCCGGGCCCGGTTGCTCGGATCCGGGGTGGCCAAGGCCGATGTGCTGCTCCCCCCGGGCCGGGCCGAGTCGCCGCTGATCAAGAACACGCTCGCCAAGGACCCGACCAAGAGCGAGGCCGATGCGCTGCACCAGATCTACGGCCTGCTCCGCCCCGGCGACGCCCCGAACCTGGAGACCGCCCGGCAGCAGCTGCAGCGACTGTTCTTCAATCCCAAGCGCTACGACCTGGGACGGGTGGGCCGGTACAAGATCAACCAGCGACTCGGCTTGCGGACCGACCCGAACCACACGGTCCTGACCGAAGAGGATTTCATCGCGATCATCCGCTATCTGATCGACCTGAACGACGGACGCGGGCATACCGACGATATCGACCATCTGGGGAACCGCCGGATCCGTTCGGTAGGCGAGCTGATCGCCAACCAGTTCTCGGTCGGGCTCTCCCGGATGGCGCGGCTGGTCAAGGAGCGGATGAGCATCAATTCCGACCCGGAAAAGATCTCGCTCGACGACCTGGTCAACGCGCGCACCGTCTCGGCGGTGATCCAGGCCTTCTTCGGCTCGTCCCAGCTGTCCCAGTTCATGGATCAGACCAACCCGCTGGCTGAGCTCACCAACAAGCGCCGGTTGAGCGCGTTGGGTCCCGGAGGCCTCACCCGCGAACGGGCCGGCTTCGAAGTGCGCGACGTGCACTATTCGCAGTACGGCCGGATGTGCCCCATCGAAACGCCGGAAGGACCGAACATCGGCCTGATCACCAGCCTCTCGACCTACGCCCGGATCAACGACCTGGGCTTCATCGAGACCCCGTATCGGATCGTGAAGGAGGGGCGGGTCACCAACGAGATCCGCTGGCTGTCGGCCAGCGAGGAGGAAGGGTTTACCGTCGCCCAGGCCAACGCGGAGATCGATCCCCACGGCAAGTTCACCGACCAGCTGGTGCTCTGCCGCAAGGGCGATGACTATCCGCTCCTGCCGCCGTCCCGAATCGACTTCATGGACGTGAGTCCGGATCAGCTGGTCTCCATTGCGGCCGCCCTGATTCCGTTCCTCGAGCACGATGACGCCAACCGCGCGCTCATGGGCAGCAACATGCAGCGCCAGTCGGTGCCGCTCCTCTTCCCCGAGGCTCCCCTGGTCGGCACCGGTCTGGAAGAGAAAGTGGCTCGCGATTCCGGGGCGGTGATCGCCGCCCGCCGGGGCGGGATGGTTACCCGGGTCACCGCCGACGAGCTCATCATCGACAGCGGCGACGGCCAGTCGCCCATCGGCGATCAGCCGCTGACCCGCCTGGCCCAGGTGGACCGCTACCGGGTCAAGAAGTTCTGGCGCACCAACCAGGACACCGCCATCAACCAGCGGCCCCTGGTGCAGGAAGGCGATCGGGTGGCCACCGGCGCCATCGTCGCCGACGGCGCCGCGACCGAGGCGGGCGAGCTGGCCCTGGGCAGCAACGTCACCGTCGCCTTCATGCCCTGGTACGGGCACAACTTCGAGGACGCCATCGTCCTCTCCGAGCGGTTGGTGAAGGACGACGTGTACTCCTCGATCCATATCCAGGAGCTCGAGCTCCACGTCCGCGATACCAAGCGGGGCCAGGAAGAAATCACTCGGGAAATCCCCAACGTTTCCGACGAGGCCCTGGTGGACCTCGATGAGCGGGGCATCATCCGGATCGGGGCCCACGTCAAGCCGGGCGACATCCTGGTGGGCAAGATCACGCCCAAGGGAGAGACCGAGCTTTCCCCCGAGGAGAAACTGCTCACCGCCATCTTCGGCGAGAAGGCCAAGGACGTCAAAGACTCCTCGCTCAAGGTGCCCCCGGGAATGAAGGGCACCGTTATCGACGTCAAAATCTTCAGCCGGGTCGAAGACCAGGTTGTCGAGAAGGATCGAGGCGAGCGGATCGGCGAAGTCCGGCGAATCGAGCACGAGGAAAAGAACCGGATCAACGAGGTCATGCTGAGCGAGCTAGTGGCGCTGCTCGACCGCCAGACCGTGGCGCTCATGCTCAAGGCCGGCACGGTGGAGGAGTTCCTGCCCGCCGGCACGCTGCTGAGCCCGGATCAGCTCGAAGGGATCGATCTCACCGAGGTGGATCTCAAGACGCTGCGGGTCCAGGACCGGACCGCCAACGACCGGATTCGGGCCACGATCGAGGCGGCTGCCCGGGAGCGCGCCCGGGTCGAGGAGAAGGCCGAAGACCAGATCGACAAGATCCTGCAGCCCGACGAGCTGCCGCCCGGCGTGATCCAGCTGGTCAAGGTCTACCTGGGCGAGAAGCGCAAGATCTCGGTGGGAGACAAGATGGCCGGCCGCCACGGCAACAAGGGGATCGTGGCCCGCATCGTTCCCGAGGAAGACATGCCGTTCCTCCCCGACGGAACCCCGGTGGACATCGTGTTGAACCCGCTCGGCGTTCCGAGCCGGATGAACGTCGGCCAGATCCTCGAAACCCATCTTGGCTGGTGCGCCCAGCTGCTGGGCTTCAAGGCCAAGACCCCGGTCTTCCGGGGCGCCGATGAGGGCGAGATCGGACTCCTGCTCCGGCTCGCCGGGCTCCGCTGGGCTGGCGATGCGCTACGCCTGGCCGTGTCCGCGCCCGCACCCGATGGGAGAATGATCGATACCCTGGTGGCCGATGCCCAGCGGCTGATGCGCGAGGGCACCACCCTGGAATCCTCCGGGCTGGCGATGCTGGCCAAAGGGAGCCCGGGCACCCGGAAGCTGTACCAGGAGGTCCGGGAGTTCCTGCTTGCCGGCGCGCGGGAGCTGGCCGAGCGGCAGAACGCCCAGCGGCGCCAGGAGCTGGAGTTCCATCGCTCCGAAGCCGCCGGGTTCCTCCGCGACGGTGACCGAGTGCGCAAGGAATTGGAGCGAGCGGCCGGGCTCGAGCCGGCCGGGGCCCTGCAGGATGCCGGCCGCCCGGTGCTGGCCGATCTGCTTCAGGCCGGGGACAATGCCGCCCCCGAGCTGGTCAGCGCGGCCGTCGACGAACTGATCCGGGCCGCCGGCCTCACCCCTGCGGGCAAGGTTCGACTCCGGGACGGCCGGACCGGCACGCCCTTCGAAAGCGACGTCACGGTGGGAGCCATCTACATGCTGAAGCTCTCCCATCTGGTGGACGACAAGATCCACGCCCGGTCGATTGGCCCGTATTCCCTGGTCACCCAGCAGCCGCTGGCGGGGAAGGCCCAGTTCGGGGGACAGCGGTTTGGCGAAATGGAAGTGTGGGCGCTCGAAGCCTACGGCGCCGCGCATCTCCTCCAGGAAATGCTCACGGTGAAGTCCGACGACGTCAACGGCCGCAGCAAGGTCTACGAAGCGATCGTGAAGGGCCAGAATCTCGCCGAACCCGGGATTCCGGAGTCCTTCAACGTACTGGTCAAGGAACTGCAGGCGCTGGGACTGAAGGTCACCCTTGGGACCACCGCCGAAGGCGAGGAATAGAAGAGATGATTGACTTTCGCAGCGGGCGCGAGCCCCGCAACTCGAGCTTCGACTACATCGCCATCCGGCTCGCGGCCCCCGAGGAGATCCGCGGGCCGCGGGATCCCAAGGAGCGCGAGCGGATGGAGCTGCAGGGCTTGCGGACCTGGTGGTCCTGGGGCGAGGTGACCAAGCCCGAAACGATCAATTACCGCTCCTTCAAGCCGGAGCGGGACGGCCTGTTTTGCGAACGGATCTTCGGCCCGGTCAAGGACTGGGAGTGCCATTGCGGGAAGTACAAGCGGATCCGGTACCGCGGCGTCATCTGCGACCGCTGCGGCGTCGAGGTGACTCTCTCGAAGGTGCGCCGGGAGCGGATGGGCCACATCGAGCTCAGCGTGCCGGTGGCCCACATCTGGTTCTTCAAGACCCTTCCCAGCCCGATGGGCAATCTGCTCAACGTGACCCTGCGCGAGCTGGAGCGGGTGATCTACTACTCCAGCTACATCGTCATCGACAAGGGCAAGCAGGACGTCGATTCGAATCAGCTGCTGGAAGAGGAGGAGTACCTCGCCCTGCGCCAGAAGGCCCGGGAGGAGGGCGACACCGGGTTCCGCGCCGACATCGGTGCGCCGGCGGTTCGGGCCCTGCTCGAGCGCGTGGACGTGAAGAAGCTCGCCGATGAGCTCCGTTCCTCGGTGGCCACCGAAACGAGCCAGCATCGCAAGAAGCAGATGCTGAAGCGGCTCAAGATCGTGGATGCGTTCCTCTATTCCGGTGAATCGCAAGACCTGCCCAACAGCCCGTCCTGGATGATCATGGACGTCATCCCGGTGTTACCGCCGGACCTCCGGCCGCTGGTGCCGCTGGATGGAGGCCGGTTCGCCACCAGCGACCTCAACGATCTGTACCGCCGGGTGATCAACCGGAACAACCGGCTGCAGAAGCTCATCCAGCACCGGGCCCCGGAGGTGATCCTCCGCAACGAGAAACGGATGCTCCAGGAGGCGGTGGACGCGCTGTTCGACAACGGCCGCCGTTCCAAGGCCATCCGGGGCCGCGGCAAGCGTCCCCTCAAGTCCCTGAGTGACATGCTCAAGGGCAAGCAGGGCCGGTTCCGCCAGAATCTGCTCGGCAAGCGGGTGGACTACTCCGGCCGGTCGGTCATCGTAGTCGGACCGGAGCTCCGGCTCCACCAGTGCGGCCTTCCCAAGGCGATGGCCGTGGAGCTCTTCAAGCCCTTCATCATCCACAAGCTGGTGGAGAGCGGCATTGCCGAGACCGTCAAACGCGCCAAGAAGATCGTGGAGCGCGAAGGGCCCGAGGTGTACGAAATCCTGGAGGAGATCATCCAGGACCATCCCGTCCTCCTCAACCGCGCCCCGACGCTCCACCGTCTCGGGATTCAGGCCTTCGAGCCCAAACTGGTGGAAGGCAAGGCCATCCGAATCCATCCGCTGGTGTGCGCGGCCTTCAACG
>DATECI010000410.1:0-4764 GCA_035286985.1 Gemmatimonadales bacterium | reverse complement strand
CCCCGTCACCACCCCCTTCAAGCCCAACGCCTGGCTCCGGGTTTCGACCGATAACACGGTGACGCTGGTGGTGGACCGCTCCGAGATGGGGCAGGGCGTGTACACCGCGCTGCCCATGCTGCTGGCCGAGGAGCTTGACGTGCCGTGGGAAATGGTGAAGCTGGAATCGGCCGGCGCGGGCCCGGAGTACTACAACTCCATGCTCCCGGCCCAGGTTACTGGCGGTAGTACGAGCGTGGCCGCGGCCTGGAAGCCGCTCCGCGAGGCCGGAGCCAAAGCCAGGGCCATGCTCGTGAGTGCCGCCGCCCAAGCGTGGGGGGTGGATCCGTCGGAATGCCGCACCGAAAGGGGGATGGTGATCCACGGCCCGACCCGCCGCCGGGTCCGCTACGGCGAGGTTGCCGAGCCGGCCGCCGCGCTCGCGGTTCCAGAGACCATCACCCTCAAGGACCCCAAGGACTGGCGCTACATCGGAACCGCGCAGCCTCGGCTCGACTTGGCCGACAAGGTGACTGGGCGGGCCAGGTTCGGCCTGGATGTCCAGGTGCCCGGGACGCTGGTGGCCGTAGTGGCAAGGTGTCCTGTGTTTGGGGGCCAGGCGAAGAGCTGGGACGAGGCCGCCGCGCGAGCCGTAGCGGGCGTCACGCAGGTGGTGCGCCTGGCCAGCGGTATCGCCGTGCTGGCCGAGGGATACTGGGCCGCGCGGCGGGGCAGCGACGCCTTGAACGTGGTCTGGGACGAAGGGGTTACCGCAAAGCTCGACTCGGAGGCCATGCGGCTCGAAATGGCCGCGTTGGCCAAGCGTCCCGGATTGGTTGCTCGGAAGCAAGGTACCGGGACGTTGGTCCGGGGCCACCAGCAAGTGACTGCGGCCTACGAGGCTCCCTATCTCGCCCACGCCTGTATGGAGCCGATGAATGCGACGGCGCAGGTCGAGGCGGATCGGTGCACCGTCTGGGCCCCGACGCAGTATCAGAGCGGGCTCGGCTTCGGTGGCGGGGTGCAGGAGTTCGCGGCCCGGGCCGCGGGGCTCGATCCCTCGAAAGTCGTGGTTCACACCACCTTCCTGGGGGGAGGGTTTGGGCGGCGGATCATGCACGATTTTGTGATCGAGGCGGTCGAAGCGTCCAAGGCGGCCGGTGCCCCCGTCAAGGTCGTCTGGTCGCGCGAGGATGACATCCAGCACGATTTCTACCGCCCCCCCACCTACACCGAACTCGCGGCCTCGCTCGGCCCGGACGGCCTTCCGACCGGGCTCACGGCCCGGGTGGTCTGTCCCTCCATTCTCAATCAATCGTTCGGGCTGCCCAAGGGAGCGCTCGACGATACCGCGGTCGAGGCCCTCAGCAATCTCCCCTACGACATCCCCAACCTGCTGGTGGATTGTGTCCATCCCGATTGGGCGGTGCCGGTGGGCTTTTGGCGTTCGGTGGGATCCTCCCAAAACGGGTTTCTGATCGAGTGCTTCATGGACGAGCTCGCCTTTGCGGCCGGGGAGGATCCGGTGGCATACCGGAAAGCCCTCCTGGGCAAGAAGCCCCGTCATCTCGGGGTGCTCGCGCTGGCCGCGGAAAAGGCCGGCTGGGGCTCGCCCCTGCCCGAGGGACGGGCCCGCGGCGTCGCGGTGGTGGAGTCGTTCTCGAGCTATGTCGCCGAGGTGGCCGAAGTCTCCCTGAACCCGGACCGCACGGTGAAGGTGGAGAAAGTCGTGGCGGCGGTGGACTGCGGCACCGTGGTGAATCCGGATATCGTGCACGCCCAGGTGGAAAGCGCCATCGTGTTCGGCCTGACCGCCGCGCTCCATGGCGAGATCACCATCGGTCGCGGGCGGGTGACCCAGAGCAACTTCCATGATTACCCGCTGCTCCGGATGGGCGAGATGCCGGTGGTCGAGGTGCACATCGTTCCCAGCACCGAGCCGCCCACCGGGATTGGCGAGCCGGGCACTCCTCCCATCGCGCCCGCGGTGGCCAATGCGGTGTACGCCCTAACCCGGCAGCGCATCCGCCGGTTGCCGATTCGCGCGGTTCCGGCTTGAGCGACTCGCTGTCTCGCCGCGGCTTCCTCAAGACCGGTATCGCAGCCGCTGGCCTCACCCTCGCCGTCTCGCTGGACGGCTGCGCCGCCGAACCGCTCCCCGATTCGGGCGGCGCTCCGTTCGCGCCCGACGCCTGGATCCGGATCGGCACCGACGGCCTGGTCACGGTGATGGTGGACCGCTCGGAAATGGGGCAGGGAGTCTCCACCGCGCTCCCGATGCTGGTGGCCGAGGAGCTCGACGCCGACTGGTCCACGGTGCGGTACGAGTTTGCCCCTGCCAACGAAGCCTACCATAACCCGCTCTCCTTGGGGCAGTTGACCGGAGGGAGTACCAGTGTCCGCGCCGCCTGGTACCCGCTGCGGGAAGCCGCCGCAAAGGCACGCCTGATGCTCGTTGCCGCGGCCGCGGCCCGGTGGGGCCTTGCGCCTAGCCAGTGTCGGACCGATTCCGGCGCCGTGGTAGCGCCCGACGGCCGCCAGATCCGGTATGGCGAGCTTGCCGTTGCTGCCGCGGCACTTCCCGTTCCGGGGCGCGTCACCCTGAAGTCGCTCCGGGATTTCCGGCTCATTGGCCGTTCGCTTCCTCGCCTCGACCTGGAGGAGAAAGTCACCGGCCGGGCCGTCTTCGGCATGGATGCCGAGCCTGAGGGCGTGCTCACCGCGGTCGTGGCCCGCTCCCCCGTTTTCGGGGGGAAAGTCCGTTCGTTCGACCCCACCGCGGCGCAGGCCGTTCCCGGGGTCCGGCAGGTGGTGCGGATCGGCAGCGGCATTGCCGTCGTGGCCGAGGGCTATTGGGCCGCCCGCAAGGGTTGCGACGCGCTCCGCATCGAGTGGGACGAGGGCGAGCTCGCCGGCCTCGACGATGCCGCCGTTTCCGCTCGGTTGGAGGAACTGTCCCGGAGCGAGGGCAACCTGGCCCGGCGAGTCGGGCAGGGTGCTCGGGCCGCCGCGGATCGGACCCTCGACGCGGTGTACGAGGTGCCCTATCTGGCCCACGCCACCATGGAGCCCATGAACTGCACCGCCGACGTCCGTGAGGATCGAGTGACCGTCTGGGCCCCGACCCAGTTTCAGACCGGTCCCCGGATGGCGGGCGGCGGGACCCGCGGCACGGCAGCCCGCATCGCGGGGGTTCCGCTGAGCCGGGTGACTGTGCACACCACCCACCTCGGGGGAGGCTTTGGGCGGCGGGCCGAAACTGATTTTGTCGCGGAGGCGTGTCAGGTCTCGAAGGCCGTGGGCGCTCCGGTCCGGCTGGTCTGGAGTCGGGAGGACGATATCCGCCACGACCAGTACCGGCCTGCTGCTCGGCACGTGCTCCGCGCCGGCTTGGGAGCCGATGGAGCGCCGGTGTTCTGGACCCATCACATCGTCTGTCCCTCCATCATCGCCAAGTTCATCCCCGGCTTCGTGCCCGACTTCGCCACCCGGATAGCCGGCCCACTCAAGGGCGGCGTGGATGCCAATGCCATCGAGGGCGCCCCCGATATCCCCTACGCCTTCCCCCACCTCGAGGTCCGCTACACCCGTGCCGACCTCGGCGTCCCGGTCGGGTTCTGGCGCTCGGTGGGGCATTCCCACACCGCCTTTGCGGTGGAGTGTTTCCTGGACGAGCTCGCCGGCCTGGCTGACCAGGATCCGGTCGAGTTCCGGCGGGGCCTCCTGGCCGGGGCCCCCCGCCATCGAGCCGTCCTCGACCTGGTCACGGAAAAGGCCGGCTGGGGCACACCGGGACCCCCAGGGCGCTATCGCGGGGTTGCGGTCCATGAGTCTTTCGGTAGCTTCGTTGCCCAGGTCGCGGAGGTCTCGATCGCGGAAGGGGCCGTGCGGGTCCACCGGGTCGTGTGCGCGGTGGACTGCGGCCAGGTGGTCAATCCCGACATCGTGAGGGCCCAGATGGAGAGCGGCATCGGGTTCGGGCTCACCGCCGCGCTCAAGGGCAGGATCTCCCTGCGGAACGGCAGGGTGACCCAGAGCAACTTCCACGACTACCCGCTGCTCACCATGCGGGAGATGCCGGAGGTCGAGGTGTACCTCGTGCCGAGCAATCTGGAGCCGGGCGGGGTAGGGGAGCCGGGAACTCCCCCGATCGCGCCGGCCGTGGCCAACGCCGTCTCCGCGGCCATCGGAAAGCGGGTTAGGACGCTACCGATCGCGGTGTAGGGAAGGGTGCTGCGGTCGACGCATCATTGCACCCGTGGATCAATGAGAAGCGAATAGCGAATAGCGAACAGCCGATAGCCGATAGCCGATAGCCGATAGTCCCTCACCTCCCTGGAGAAAACCATGAAGCCGCTAGTCGCCCTCCCCGCCTTGGCCCTGCTCGCGCTGGCCGCCTGCGTGCCACAGGCCGAAACCCCCGAGCAGGCCCAGGCCCGCATGGATACCGAGTCGGCTGCGGCCCGCACGGCGATTGACTCCCTGGCCCCGGAGTTCGCCTCCCACGTCAACCAGGGTCACGCTGATGTCGTCGCCGGTTTCTATGCCGAGAATGCCGTGGTGATGCCCCCCAATGCACCGACGGCGAGTGGCCGGGCGGCGATCCAGGCGGCCTGGGCCGAGTTCATTTCGATGAAGCCCCAGCTCACCATCACCCCACAGTCCGTGGTGGCCAACGGACCGATGGCGGTCGAGCGCGGCGTCTATTCCATGAGCTTTACCCCGCCCGGAGCCACTGCGCCCATGACTGATACCGGGAAATACCTGGTCCACTGGCGCTTGCTG
>DATECI010000409.1:0-2490 GCA_035286985.1 Gemmatimonadales bacterium | reverse complement strand
CGAAGACCGGGTTCCGTTCACCGTGCAGCGTTCTCCGTTGTCACGCCACCGCCCCGTGGCACTTCTTGTACTTCTTCCCCGACCCGCACGGACAGGGTTCGTTCCGGCCGACCGCCGGCACACTGCGCCCGTCCCCGGCCCCGAGCTTGCCGAGCGAGGTCTCGACTTTGGGAGGCAGCCCCCCCGCCCGAGACCCCGGCGGGAGACCTCCCATCGGTGCGGTCGCAGTCCGCGCGGAACCGGCAAAGAGATCATCCGTGCCCCGCTCCGGAGTGGGAATGGGCCGGGGCGGCGGCGCCTGCCGCGGTGGCTCGGCCGTGACCTGAATCTTGAGGTAGCGCTCGGTAAAGGTCGCCTGGATGTCCCGCATCAAATCCTCGAACATCTCGTAGGCTTCCTTCTTGTACTCGACCAGCGGGTCCTTCTGCCCGTAGGCCCGGTACTGGATCGCGTTGCGCAGCTGGTCCAGATCGTACAGATGATCCTTCCACTTCTCATCGATCACCGACAGCATCACCTGCGACAGCACCTGCTGGTCCACGTCGACGATCCCGATTCGCCGCCCGAAATCCTGGAGATAGTCCACTTTGCGCAGGAAGGCCGCCTCGCCCTCGGCGATCGCCGCCTTCACGATGTCGCCCAGGCTCTTCGTCGCCGCCGGGTCGGTGATGGCGTCGGGTGAGACCAGGAACTGCATGGTGAGCGCGTCCCGGAGCCCGGGCCGGTCGTAGTCCTCCGGCTGGTCGGCATCCTCGAGGAACTTCCGGACCGCGTGATCGAGCGCGGTCGAGATCATCAGCCGCGCTTCGGCCTTGAGTTCCTCGCCCCGCTCCAGCGCGAAGAGCCGCAGCGAGTACACCACCTCCCGCTGCTGATTCATCACGTCGTCGTACTCGAGCAGTCGTTTCCGGGACTGGAAGTTCTGCAGCTCGACCCGCTTCTGGGCCGATTCGATCGCCCGGGAAACCAGCTTGCCGGTGATGACTTCGCCCTCTTCGGCCCCGGTCCGGTCCATGTACCGGGCAATCCGGTCCGAGCCGAAGAGTCGCATCAAATCGTCTTCGAGCGACAGGAAGAAGAGCGAGGCTCCCGGGTCGCCCTGCCGACCCGACCGGCCCCGCAGCTGCCGGTCGATCCGCCGCGATTCGTGCCGCTCGGTGCCCAGGATCTGGAGCCCGGCCTCTTCGGGAGTGAGGTCGAGGTCCTTGCCGAGTTTGATGTCGGTGCCCCGGCCCGCCATGTTGGTCGCGATCGTGATCGCGCCCTTCTGTCCCGCGCCCGCCACGATCTCCGCTTCCCGCTCGTGGTACTTGGCGTTCAACACCTCGTGCCTCAAGCCCCGGCGCTTGAGCATCTTGGACAGCGTCTCCGAGACGTCCACCGAGGTCGTGCCGATCAGGATCGGGAGCCCGAGCCCGTGGAGCCGCTCGACCTCGTCGTTCACCGCGTTGTACTTCTCCCGCCTCGTCTTGTAGATCCGGTCGGCCTTGTCGGTTCGGCAGATCGGCCGGTTGGTGGGAATGACCGCGACATCGAGCCCGTAGATGGAGTAGAACTCGGATTCCTCCGTCTCGGCCGTCCCGGTCATGCCCGCCAGTTTGTCGTACATCCGGAAGTAGTTCTGGATGGTGATCGTGGCGAGGGTTTGGGTTTCTCCCTTGATCTGCACCCCTTCCTTTGCCTCCACCGCCTGGTGCAGCCCGTCCGCCCACCGCCGGCCCGCCAGCACCCGTCCAGTGAACTCGTCCACGATGAGGACCTGGTTGTCCTGCACCAGGTAGTCCACGTCTTTCTCGTACAGCGAGTGGGCCTGGAGCAGCTTGTGGATGATGTGGAGCTTCTCGCTCTTGCCTGCGTACTCGGCCTCGACTTCCTGCCGGGCCGCCCGCTTCTCCGCCACACTGAGCCCGGGATCCCGCTCGATCCGGTGCACCGCTTCGGAAATGTCGGGCACCAGGAAGAGCGTTGGATCCTCAGGCGACAGCGCCACCGCGCCCTGGTCCGTCAGATGCACCGAGTGGCCCTTCTCGTCCAGCACGTAGTAGAGGGCCTCCTCGAGCCCCCGCATCTTCTGCTGCCGCGCGGGAAGCTTCCGGTCGGCGATGTAATCCAGCTCGGCGCGCTGCACCAGCTGCTTCACCCCGGTCTCGTTGAGCAGCTTGAGCAGCTTCTTGTTCTTGGGACCTCCCAGCTGGGCTTGGAACAGCTTGACGGCGGCATCCTGTTTCCGCTTCTCGTCCTCGAGTAGGGGCTCGGCCTCCGCCATCAGCTGGTTGACGACGGCGGTCTGGCGCCGCACCAGCTCCGACACCTGGCGATTGAACTGGGTGTAGCGCACGTCCTCTTCGGTTCCCACCGGGCCGCTGATGATGAGCGGGGTCCGGGCTTCGTCGATGAGGATCGAATCCACCTCGTCCACGATCGCGTAGGCATGTTCCCGCTGCACCCGGTGCTCCAGCCCGAACACCATGTTGTCGCGCAGATAATCGA
>DATECI010000408.1:0-5192 GCA_035286985.1 Gemmatimonadales bacterium | reverse complement strand
CGTCGCCCTCAAGGTCCTCCACCCCGAGCTGGCCCTGAGCCTCGGCTCCGAGCGATTCCTCCGTGAGATCCAGATCGCCGCCCGCCTGCAGCATCCCCACATCGTCCCGCTCTACGACTCCGGGCAGGCCGGCGAGCTGCTCTATTATGTGATGCCCTTCATCGAGGGCGATTCGTTGCGCCAGCGGCTGGAGCGGGAACGCCAGATGCCCCTTGAGGAGGCGGTGCGCATTGCCCGCGGAGTGGCGCTGGCGCTCGACTACGCGCATCGGCAGCAGGTCGTCCACCGGGACATCAAGCCCGAAAACGTCATGCTGAGCGAGGGCGAGCCGATGGTCACCGACTTCGGCATCGCGAAAGCGGTGAGCGCGGCGGTAACGGGGTCCCTCACCCAGACCGGCACCGCGGTCGGGACGCCGAGCTACATGAGCCCGGAACAGGCCTCGGGTGAAGCGGACCTCGATGCCCGCAGCGACATTTATTCGCTTGGCGCAGTGCTCTACGAGATGATCGGCGGGACTGCGCCGTTCGTCGGACCCACGATTCAGGCGATTATCGCGAAGCTTTTCACCGAGGCCGCGGCGCCGCTGCGCGAACACCGGTCGGAGGTGCCTGACTGGCTCGATTCGGCGGTCACCAAGGCGCTCGCGAAAGCGCCTGCGGGCCGCTTCCCGACCGCAGCCCAGTTCGCCCAGGCGCTCACCTGGCCCACCGGCACCTCGACCCCGCCCGAGCTCAAGACCGGCCCGGCGCCCGCCAGGTCTATCGCGGTGCTGCCCTTCGTGAACATGAGCAACGATCCGGAAAACGAGTATTTCAGCGACGGGGTGGCAGAGGACATCATCAATGCGCTGACCAAGGTTCAAGCGCTCCGGGTGGCCTCCCGCACCTCGGCCTTCGCGTTCAAGGGCAAGAATGAGGACATCGGCGAGATCGGCCGCAAGCTCAAGGTGGCGACGGTGCTCGAGGGCAGCGTGCGCAAGGCGGGCAGCCGCCTCCGAGTCACGGCCCAGCTGGTGAGCGTGGCCGACGGCAATAACCTCTGGTCGGAGCGCTACGACCGGCAGCTCGAGGACGTCTTCGCGATTCAGGACGAGATCGCCGAGAACATCGTCAAGGCTCTGAGCGTCGTGCTCACCAAGGGGGAGAAACAAGCCATCGAGAAGGCGCCGACCGAGAATGTCGAGGCGTACGAGTATTACCTGCGGGGGCGCCAGTTCTTCCATCAATGGAGCCGTACCGGCATCCAGTACGCCCGCAGGATGTTCGAGCGGGCCATTGATATCGATAAGAACTATGCCCTCTCCTACGCAGGGATCGCCGACTGCTGCGCCTTCCTGTACATGTATTGGGATGGGAGCCGCGCCAATCTCGAGGGCGCCGAAACGGCCAGCCGCAAGGCACTCGAGCTGGCCCCGGAAATCGCGGAGTCACACGCCTCTCGGGGCTTCGCGCTGACCCTTAGTCGGGACTATGCCGGGGCGGTCCGGGAGTTCGAGACTGCCATCCGGCTGAATCCCAAGCTCTACGAAGCGCACTACCTCTATGCCCGAGCCCACATGCAGGAGGGAAAGCTGGAGGAGGCGGTCCGGCAGTTCGCAGAGGCGGCCAAGATCCGGCCCGAGGATTACCAGGCGCTGCTGCTGATGACCGGGCCTCTCCGAGGGCTGGGCCGCCTCGACGAGGTGAAGTCGGTGCAGCGCAGTGGACTCCAGGTGGTCGAGAAGCACCTCGAGCTCAATCCGGACGACGCCCGCGCCTTGTATCTGGGTGCCGGGGCGCTGATTCAACTCGGCGATCGGGAACGCGCGCTCGACTGGGCCGGGCGGGCGCGCTCAGCCAATGAATCGGATTCGCTGGTGTTGTACAACGTGGCCTGCGTGTACGCCCTGGGTGACATGAAGGACGAGGCGCTCGATTGCCTCGAGAAAGCGGTCCAGAACGGATTCGGGCATCGGGAGTGGATCGAGCACGACTCCGACCTCGACGCGCTGCGGGGAGACCCCCGCTTCGAAGCGCTCAAGAAACGCCTCTAACTCCCCCCCATGCTGGTCGCGTCCCTCCTGGCCCTGGCAGCCCTCCAGGACTCGACCCCGGCCCACAGCGGCCGCGCCAATCAGCTCCGCGTCAGGCCTCCCCGTCTCGAGGCGTCCGTCACCATCGACGGCCAGCTCGACGAGCCGGTCTGGGTCCGAGCCGCACGGCTGGTGGACTTCTCCCAGTACCAGCCGGTGGATGGCCGTCCGGCGGAGGAGCCCACCGAAGTGCTGGTCTGGTACGCCCCCGATGCAATCTTCTTCGGCATCCGCGCGAGGGAGCTCCACGGCAACGTGGTGCGCGCCACCCGGGCCAATCGCGACAACATCAGCAGCGAAGACAACATCCAGATCCTGCTGGACACCTTCAACAGTCACCGGCTCGCGTACCTCTTCGGTGTCAACCCGCTGGGCGCGCAGCAGGACGGCACCCGAAGCGATCAGTTCGGCGGCGGAGCGGGCGGACGCTCCGCGACCGGGGGCGGCAACCAGGAGATGAATCCGTTGGAGGGCAACGTCGACCTCAACCCCGACTACGTCTTCGAGTCGCGGGGGCGGCTGGTCGAGGGCGGCTACGAGGTCGAGATCCGGATTCCCTTCAAGAGCCTCTTCTATCAGGATCGGTCCGAGCAGACCTGGGGGATCAACATCCTGCGGCGGGTCCAGCACAGCGGCTTCCAGGACTCCTGGACGCCCGCGGTACGCGCCAGCGCGAGCTTTCTGGGCCAGTCGGGCGCGCTCGAGGCAATGCGGGATCTCAAACGCGGCCTGGTGCTCGAGGTGACGCCGACCGCCACCGGCCGGTTGGAGGGCGCGGCCCCGGCAGGCGGAGGCGGCTGGCACTACGACTCGGGTGCCGACCTGGGCGGCGACGTCCGCTGGGGAATCCGGCAGAACCTCAGCTTGAACGGCACCTGGAATCCCGACTTTTCCCAGGTCGAAGCAGACATCGGCCAGGTGCTGCTGAACGAGCGGTTTGCGCTGTTTTATCCGGAGAAGCGGCCCTTCTTCCTCGAGGGACTGGAACTCTACGACACCCCGAACCAGCTCATCTACACCCGCAGCATCGTGGCACCCCGCGCCGGACTCAAGCTCGCCGGCAAGCTGGGGCGCACCCAGGTGGCCACTCTCGCCGCTGCCGATGACGAGCCGTACTCGTGGAACGGAAGCCGGGTCCCGCTCTTCGGGGTCGCTCGGGTCCGCCACGATCTGGGGGGCAATTCCACGTTCGGCACCGTGCTTACCAGCCGGGAAGACGGCGGGGACCATTCCCGGCTGGCCGGAGCCGATGTTCGGCTCTACCACTCCCGGCTCTATTACGTCGAGCTGCAGGCGGCGCACTCCTGGACGGACAGCGTCGCCACCCGACTGCGGGGACCGCTGCTGGCCGCGACCTGGGATCGCACCGGGCGGGCCTGGGGCTTCCACTACAGCGTGCGCGCTCTGGGTCCGGGCTTCAAGGCTGCCGCAGGCTTCGTCAACCGCACCGGCATCATCGATCTGGGAATCATCAACCGGCTGAGCTTTTACGGCAGGCCGGACGCGCTGGTGCAGACCTGGACCTCGTTCTTCAGCGTCATGCGGCTGTGGGATTACTCGGATCCGGGCGCGGGACCCCGGGAGGGAAGCGAAGGGGTGAACCCGAGCGCAAGGCTCCGCGGCGGCTGGCAGCTGGGCGGCTCCTTCGCGCGGAGCTTCTTCAGCTACACTCCCGAGTCTTACTCCGGTCATACGGTACAGAACGGCATCGGAGGCCAACTGCCGTTTGAGGTGCCCGGGCCGGAGCGCAATCAGTGGAGCGGGTCGTTCCGGGTGACCACGCCGACATTCCGGCGCTTCACCGCGACGGCGAGCGTGGGGATCGGCCGGACGCCGATCTTCCCGGAGGCGGCACCGGGGAGGAGCCTGCGGCTCGACGGGTCCGTGGATCTCCGCCCCACGGCGGCGCTTCGCGCGACCCTACAGCTCAGCCGCCTCAACATCGAGCGTCGTCGGGACGGCTCCTGGTTCTCCTCCGAGACAATCCCCCGCCTCAAGGTCGAGTATCAGGTGAGTCGCGCGCTCTTTCTCCGCTTCGTCGGGCAGTATTCCGCGCGCTCCCGCTCGGCGCTCGAGGATCGGCAGGGGCGCCCGATCCTGGTCGGCGGCCAACCCGCCCCGGCGACGGCCGAAAACCTGTTCCGGATGGATTGGCTGTTCAGCTACCGGCCCACTCCGGGGACGCTCTTCTATCTCGGCTACGGATCTACGCTCGAAGAGGACCGTCAGTTCCGATTCGGAGAGCTCCAGCGCAGGAGCGATGGATTCTTCGGCAAGGTGAGCTACGTGTTCAGAATCTGAGCGGGACCGGCTTTGCGCCGGCCCTACTGCTGTCCCCCAGCCGCAAGGCGCTCGAGGATTTCCCCCAGCCGCCGAATCTCCTCGCCATAGCGGGCCCAGTCGCCCGCCTGCTGCGCCGCCTGCGCCGCCTGGTACCGCCGCATTGCCTCGGCAATCAGCGCCCGTTGCGCGGCACCCGCGTCCGGAACCCCGGGAGCCGCCGCAGCCAACGCCGGCTCGGGACGCACCCCCCGCGGTGCCGCCGAACCACCGAACAGCACCACCAGCGCCTGGTCCAGTGTTTCCTGCATCACGACCTGGTTCTGGTAGGCCACGATCACCCGCTTGAGCTCGGGGATCCGGCCCCCTTCGGCCCGAAGGTAGAGCGGCTGCACGTAGAGCATGGATTGCTCGATCGGGATCACCAGCAGGTCGCCCCGGATCACCTGCGAGCCACGCTGGTCCCATAGCGAGACTTGCTGGGAGATCTCGGTATCCTGATTGATCCGGTTGGTGATCTGCTGGGGACCGAACACCAGACTCTGCCGGGAAAATTGATACACCATCAGCTTCCCGTAGAAATCCCCGTCGTTCCGCGCCACCATCCAGGCCGCCAGATTGTCCTTCCCCCGCGGGGTGAAGGGCACCATGTAGATGAACTCGGCCTGCTTCTCTTCGGGCAGCCGCATCACGATGTGGCGCATGAACGGCACCGAGGCGTCCGGCTTGGCCACCACCGGGATCTGCCATTGGTCCTCCCGGTGGTAGAAGTCCTCCGGGGCATCCATGTGATAAATCGTGTAGAGCCCGGTCTGGGCCCGGTAGAGATCGTCGGGGT
>DATECI010000407.1:0-2413 GCA_035286985.1 Gemmatimonadales bacterium | reverse complement strand
AGGCTCTCAGCGACCGCCCGCACCGTGGCGCCGGGCGGGATGGTGACGATTTGTTGGGGACCGGGCGGTTGCGACGGGGAGCAGGCGGCGGCCACGGCAAGAAAGGCGATCCGGGTAGGAACTGGGGCGCGACGCACCGGGTCTCCGCCGATTGGAGCGGTCAGGGCGCGACGGACGGGGTCCCTGTAGGGCGCGTTAGGCGCCGCGGATTCCGATGCTCGCGAGACCCGCTGGTGTACGGCGGCGCCGTCGGCGCCCGAAAGGGACCCCGTCGGAGTGCCCCGGCCGCTCACCTCCGAATCGGACCCCGCCGGAGCCACCCGACCGCCAGCAAACCGTCCCGCCGTCATACCTCGTTCCGCCGCCGCTCCAGGAACCCCTGCAAGAGGACCGCAGCTGCCAGGGCATCCACGTCGCCCTTCCGCCCCCGGGTAGATCCCTCCTGCTCCCGGATCGCAGCCTGGGCCCGCGCGGTCGTCATCCGCTCGTCCACCAGTTCCACCGGCAGGCCGCTCCGCCGGCCCAACCGCTCGGCCAGTTCCCGCGCCGCAAGCGCGGATCCCCCTTCCGCACCCAGGGCCGTGAGGGGGAGCCCGACCACCAGGCCGATCGGGTGATGCGTTGCCAGAAGCTCGAGAAACGCCGGCATGGGAAACCGCTTGCCGGCCCGGCGGCTCAGCGTGTCGAGCGGCGTCGCGATGGTCTGGGTTTCGTCGGAGAGTGCGAGCCCGAACCGGATCTCGCCCCAATCCACCGCGAGGATGCGGCCGGCCTTGGGAATGGCCACGGACCTACTGGTTCATCGTGGCGAAGAATTCCTTGTTCGTTTTAGTGCGCTTCATCCGCTCGATCAGGAACTCCAGCGCTTCCACCGGCGGCATGTCGGCCAGGAAATTCCGCAGCAGGAAGACCCGGTTGAGCTCGTCCTTGTCCATGAGGAGCTCTTCCTTCCGGGTGCTGCTTCGCTGGATGTCGATCGCGGGATAGATCCGCCGGTCCGCCAGGCGGCGGTCCAGCACCAGCTCCATGTTGCCGGTGCCCTTGAACTCCTCGAAGATCACCTCGTCCATCCGCGAGCCGGTATCGATCAGGGCGGTGGCGATGATGGTGAGCGAGCCGCCGCTGTCGATGTTGCGCGCCGCGCCGAAGAACCGCTTGGGCTTCTGCAGCGCGTTGGCGTCCACCCCCCCCGAGAGAATCTTGCCCGAATGGGGCACCACCACGTTGTGGGCCCGGGCCAGCCGGGTGATCGAGTCCAGCAGGATCACCACGTCCCGCCCGTGTTCCACCAGCCGCTTGGATTTTTCGATCACCATGTCGGCCACCTGGACGTGGCGGTCGGCCGGCTCGTCGAAGGTCGAAGCGATCACCTCGGCCCGCACGTTCTCCTGCATGTCGGTCACTTCCTCGGGCCGCTCGTCGATGAGCAGCACAATGAGAATGACCTCGGGGTGATTCTCGTTGATGGCGTTCGCCACCTTCTGGAGCAGGATGGTCTTTCCGGCCTTGGGTGGCGACACGATGAGCCCCCGCTGCCCTTTGCCAATCGGGGACAACAGGTCCACCACCCGCATGGAGAGGTCGCCCTTGGCCCCCTCCAGCTTGAGCTTCTTGTCGGGATAGCGGGGCCGCAGATTGTCGAATGCGATCCGGTGCTTGGTCTTTTCGGGCTCCTCGTAGTTGACGCTCTCCACCTTGAGGAGCGCGAGGTATCGCTCGCCCTCCTTGGGCGGCCGAACCTGCCCGAGTACCGTGTCGCCGGTCCGCAGATCGAACCGCTTGATCTGGCTCGGGCTCACGTAGATGTCGTCCGGGCCGTAGAGGTAGTTCCAGTCCTGGCTCCGGAGAAAGCCGTAGCCCTCCGGCAGGATCTCGAGCACCCCTTCGCCCCGGATGACCGTGTCCGACTCGAGCAGTGATTGCTCGATCCGGAAGATCAAGTCTTGCTTGCGGAGCCCGGAGTAGTTGGTGATGTTGAGCTGCTGGGCCAGGGCATGCAGCTCGGCGACGGATTTTTGCTTGAGTTCGGAGATATCCACTGAGTGAGCCTCGTGCGGGTCGGTGGGGCGATAGCCCGCGACCGGGTCAGGCCATCGAGATACGGGTCAGCGTCGGGAGTCTTTTTATGGGCGTGCCGGCACGAGCAAGGAGACGCGCCGGTGCGAATAGACCTGAACAGGATACCGCCTGAACTCTGGCATCTTATCGTTAGCCAACCTTCCCGTCAAGAGGCCCCTCCTGGATCAACTGATTCCCCTCCTCTCCTCCTGGCGCATCATGGACCTGGGCACCCGTGAGGTGCTCGACGCGCTGGTGCTGCCCCCCCACCGCGGCGGTTCGCCTGAGCTCGCGGCCGTGTTGACCCGCTGGCCCGGCCGCTGGTACTGGGCCGACCCCGGCCGCACCCGCCTGG
>DATECI010000406.1:0-9438 GCA_035286985.1 Gemmatimonadales bacterium | reverse complement strand
ATGGGGCGCGGCAAGCCAGTCGGCTGGCTACCGCCGGTCCCTACGCCCGGGTGCGGCATCCGCAATACCTGGGCTTCATCGTGATCATGCTCGGCTTTCTGCTCCAATGGCCAACCCTGCTCACGCTGGTGATGTTCCCGATCCTCGTCCTTATGTATGTGCGGCTCGGGCGGCGGGAAGAGCGGGAAGTCCGCCGTGAATTCGGCCCGCGGTACGAGCGCTATGCCGCGCTGACGCCGGCGTTCCTGCCCCGGCTGGTTGGCCGCGGACCCGCAAGTTACCGTGTTCCCCCTCAAGGAGCGTCTTTATGAGGCTCGACATCAAGAAGCTGGCCGCTGCCACCATGCTCGCCTGGGCGGCGTGGTACACCATCTGTGCCTTGCTCGTCGCCGTTGCGCCGGGCCAGTTGCAGGCTGTCTTGAGCTTCGCCCTGCACTATGATCTCACCGCCGGCCGTTCGATGAGCTGGGGAGGGTATCTCGGCGGAATGATCGTCTCCACCGCATGGGTGGGCCTCTTCATTGGGACCATCGGATGGATGTTCAATGGGTTGACCCGCCGGAGCGAGTCGGCGCAGGTGCTGCAATCCATGGTGCGGGCGCGGCCGTGAGCGGCGGTAGGTGGACCCAGGCCACTCGCGGGGGATGGCGCGGCCCGGCGGGCCAAGAGGAGGGAGATGACCGGACCAATGTTATCCCGCCTGGCCTGGGTCCGCCGCACTGGCCGGGTGATACACCGCCCTTCGGGAGATTAGGCATAGGGCTTCGGGCAATCGATCGTTGGGCAGCGTCAGCGAGGGAGCCATGACCACCCTGCGTACTTCTCTTCCGGTTTCTCCCCTCGGTTGCAGGGGCGAGGCGCGGCTCTGGCTGGAACTGATCCTTAGCAACCTGCCCGGTGTTCGGACCGCGTACGTGAATTCTCGGACCGAGATGGCCCACCTGGAGTACGACCTGGCGCTCACCAACCCCGCCGAGCTGTTCGCGGCGTTCCAGCGGTGGGGTTTCGCGCCCGCAGATTGGGGGCAGTCCGAGGGCTCGCGCTGCCACCGAGCCATGCGCCACCAGGCATAACCGAAGGAGGCAGCCCATGACCAGCTGGGGGTATTCGATGACCACCCGAACCGATTCCAGGATCGCGCGGCTTCTTGCCCTTCTTCTCACCGGGAGCGGAGTCGCCTCGACCGCCGTGGCGCAAGGCACCGCGCCACCTCACGGCATGATGGCCCTGCACTCCTGTAACATGGCCGACAGCTCCGGGATGATGACTGGTCCCCACCACCTGCTGGCCATGGCCTACCGGGGGAATCTGATGACCTTCGGGCGCGTCCTGCACGATGACGTCGAACGGTCCGGCACGGTCAACCCCGAGCTGGCGCGGCCGGCGGTGGCTGAGATGCGGCGCAGCTTCGACTGGCTCCGCGGGCACCACGAGGAGCAGATGAAGATCACGGGTGGGCCGATGAAGTCGCCGATGCCGGGGATGATGAGCGGAATGATGCAGGGTAGGGAGACTCCCCTCAGGTCTCTGGGCGAAATGGTGCAGGCGCTCGAGAAGGAGGTTCAATCCCGCGCACCGGACCCCGCGAAGGTGCTGGACCGGACCAGCGCCATTCTCAAGCACTGTGAAGGCATGATGAAATAGGACCGGTGACCTGAGCAGGTAACGGGTTGGGCCACAGGAGGACGTCGCCATGGGAGCCGATTGGCAGGGGTCCGTCAGAAGGAGAGGCATGCGAACCGGTGTGGTGGCGGCGCTGGCGCTGGCGGCGTGCCGCGGAGTCACGGCAGCATCGCCGTTCTCTCGGGTGCAGGGGGATACGGTGCTGCTCATTCATGGCCGGGCCCCCGCGAGCAGTGCGTTTCGCACCGCGGTGCAGGCGGCCCTTCCCGCCCTCGTATTCGTGCAGGTCAAAGGTCCCCAGCAAGCCTCGCGATACGAAGTGGGGAGCGGCTCCGGATTCGTGCTCACGCCGGAAGGACACATCGTTACCAACAGCCACGTGGTCGAGGAAGCCACGTCGGTCACCGTCGTTCTCTCCGACAACCGGGAGTTCGAAGCGACCGTGGTGGGACGCGATCCGAACACCGATATCGCCCTGCTCAAGATCTCGGCCCGGGGGTTGACCCCCGCCCTGCTGGACCCCTCGGACTCACTCCAGGCCGGGGATTGGGTTCTGGCATTGGGCTATCCCCTCGGGTTGTCGGCCACGGTGACAGCCGGGATCGTAAGCGCCATGGGCCGCAGCCTGGGCCTCTTGCGGCACGCCCCGGAGACGACGGCTCCGTTGGAGCACTACATCCAGACGGATGCGGCGATCAACCCCGGCAACTCCGGCGGCCCCCTGGTGAACCTCGCGGGTCAGGTAGTCGGGGTGAACAGCGCGCTCAGAAGCCCCACCGGCTACTTCACCGGGTACGGCTTCGCGGTGCCGATCCACATCGCGCGGAGGGTAGCCCACGATCTGATCCGCTTCGGCGAGGTGCGGCGACCTCATTTCGGCGGGGTGATCGGAGACGTCACGCCGGCGGATGCGGAGGTCTACCGGCTGGCCTCGGTCGCGGGTGCCAAAGTCGTTGCGGTGAGCCCGGGTGGGCCGGCAGCGGGCGCTGGGCTCGAGCCGGGTGATGTCGTGCAGGCGGTGGGGTCCGTTTTGATTCGAGGTGGTGCTGATCTGGAGGCGACCATCGCGGACCACCGCCCGGGAGACCGGGTTAGGTTGGAGGTGGTGCGGTACGGCCAACCGCTGGCCCTGACCGTCCGGCTCGGCCGCCTCGAGAGCCGAGTCTCTCCGCCGCCGACCCCGCCGCGCCATCCCGGAAGGGTGGTGCTGGGATTCACCGTCGCGGTCGCGGAGGGGGCGGTGCAGGTGACGGAGGTCGAGCCGTACAGTCCCGCAGGGCGAGCCGGAATCCGGCCGGGGCAGGTCATCCTCGCCGTGAATCGCCAACCGGTCCGGTCCCGGGCTGACTTCGACGCCGCGCTCCGGACGGTCCGGCCCCCAGCGGCCCTCTCGCTGCGGGTCCGCGATCCGGATCTGGGCGACACTATCATCAACTACAGGCCGGAGACGGTCCATGCCGCGCCGTAGCCACTGGCTGGCGGCTGGCACCGGACCCGGGCAGACCTGCTCCTGTTTATCGGGGCCCTCGGCATTGTCAGCGTGATTGCGGGTGCCTGGTATGCCGCCTGGAAGCGCCGGACCAGGCGATGAATCGAGCCGCGGCCGGGCCGGCTAAGTCCGCTCCGGGGCGCTCTGCCCCGTATGTTCCGGCGCTTGGGTCCCGCCGGCTCACCGCCCTCTACGACCCGCTCATGCGATGGTCGATGCGAGAGCAGACCTTCAAGCGGGCCTTGGTCGAGCAGGCCGGTTTGGCGGATGGTCAGGTTGTGCTCGACCTCGGGTGCGGGACCGGTACCCTGACCGTGCTGGTGAAGCAGCGGGCTCCGGGTGCTGTGGTGACCGGGGTCGATATCGACCCCGAAGCCCTGCGGATCGCCGGCGCCAAGATCGGGCCGACCGGCTTGACGATCCGACTCGATCGGGCCCGAGCGTCCGCCTTGCCCTATCCGGATGGCCGCTACGATCGGGTCGTGTCGAGCCTCGTGTTCCACCATCTGAGTCCGGAGGAGAAGCGGCAGACGGCCGCCGAGGTCTTCCGGGTGCTTCGGCCGGGCGGCGAGCTGCATGTGGCCGATTGGGGCCGGCCGCAGAACCGGCTCTTGCGGGTGGCGTTTCTCCTGGTCCAATTGGTGGATGGCTTCGCGAACACGGCGGAGCATGCTCGGGGAGCGCTGCCTGACCGCCTGCGTGGGGCGGGCTTTTCGGACGTCGCCGTAACGCGGCAGTTCGCCACGGTATTCGGAACGCTTGCCCTGCTACGGGCCCGACGTCCGCTTCCCGAGGCCGGAACCAAGGGGGACTGATGCGAGAGGTTGTCCTGGAAGCCGCCGGAATGCTTCGAGGGAGCACCGGGCCGGCCCTGCAGAGTTTCTTGACCCGCCAACGAGGGGTCCATCACGCCGCAGCCAATCCAGTCGGCGACACGGTGACGGTGCACTACGACGAGGCGGTGGTGTCCGAAGCGGAGCTCCGGCGCTACATCGAGCAATGCGGGCTCCACTGCCGGGGGGAAGTCGTGCCGGAGCATCTCTGCGCCACCCCGGCCGAGGCCGGCGTGGCGCCTGGCGAGATGGCCCAGATGGCCCACGAGATGGGCCACGGCGCCAGCATGAGCATGGACGAGATGGTGCGGGACATGCGCCGGCGGTTCCTGGTCACCTTCGGGCTGGCGATCGTCGTGACCCTCTACTCGCCGCTCGCGTCCGAGGTCTTCGGGCTCGAACTGGCGGCTCCGTTCGGCCTGTCCAACGAGCTCCTCATGTTCCTTCTGTCCACCCCGGCCGTGCTCTGGGGCGGGCAGATGTTCTTCTTGGGGGCCGCGCGCGCGCTGCGCCGGCGCACCCTCGACATGTCGGTGCTGGTCGCACTTTCGGTGGGCGCGGGATACCTCTTCAGCGTCGCCGCCACGTTCGTGTTCCGGGGCGAGGTGTTCTACGAGGCGGCGGTGGTGCTCTTGGCCTTTATCCTTTTCGGCCACTGGCTGGAGATGCGGGCCCGGGCCGGCGCCTCGAACGCCATTCGGGCGCTCCTCGACCTCGCCCCGCCCAAGGCGACGGTGATCCGCAAGGGCCAGCCCGTGGAGGTCCCTACCTCGGCGATTCTGCAAGGAGAGACTGTGCTCATCCGGCCGGGCGACAAGATCCCGGTGGATGGCGAGGTGCTCGAGGGGGAATCCACCGTGGACGAATCCATGATCACGGGGGAGAGCGTGCCGCTGGACAAGCGGCCTGGAGACCAGGTGATCGGCGCCACGATCAACAAGATGGGCACCTTCCGCTTCCGCGCGGACAAAGTCGGCGCCGAGACGGCCCTTGCGCAGATCGTCCGGCTGGTCCAGATCGCGCAGAACTCGAAGGCGCCGGCCCAGCGGCTTGCCGATAAAGCAGCCCAGTGGCTGGTGGCTGCGGCGATCGGCTTCGGCCTCGCCACGTTCGCGGGCTGGTATTGGTTCGCCGGCGGGACGCTGGTGTTCGCGGTGACCCTGGCAATCACGGTCGTGGTGATCGCCTGTCCCGACGCGCTGGGGCTCGCTACGCCCACCGCGATCATGGTAGGGACCGGGCTCGGCGCGCTCAACGGGATCCTGTACAAGAACGCCACCGCGCTGGAGCAGGCCAGCAAGGTCCGCGCGATCATCTTCGACAAGACCGGGACCCTCACGGTCGGCCAACCCAAGGTGGTCGAAGTGGTGACCGCGGGGAACCCGGCCAGCGAGGCCGAGCTGCTCGGGCTGACCGCTTCGGCGGAGCAGGGAAGCGAGCACCCCATCGCCCAGGCGATCGTGGAGCTGGCCCGGGAGCGGGGGCTTCCTTTGACCAATCCCACCGGCTTCGAGGCCATCGCGGGGCACGGGCTTCGCGCCACGGTCAACGGGCACACGGTGCTGAGCGGCAACCACCGGCTGATGCGGGATCACGGCGTGGCGCTGGACTCCCTGGAGGAACGGGCGGCCGCGTTGGAAGGCGCCGGACGGACGATCGTGTACACCGCGATCGACGGCAAAGCCGCCGGGGTGATCGCGGTGGCCGACGCGCTCCGGCCGACGGCCCGGCAGACGATCGATGAGCTCCACCGGCTGGGCATCGAGACTGCGATGCTGACCGGAGACAACCAGGCCACAGCGCGTCGAATCGCGGCGGAGCTCGGCATCGATGTGGTGTTCGCGGAAGTGTTGCCCGGAGACAAGGCGGCGAAAGTGAAGGAGCTGCAGAGTCGGGGCAAGCTGGTGGCGATGGTGGGCGACGGAATCAATGACGCGCCGGCACTGGCCCAGGCCGACGTGGGGATCGCGATCGGCGCCGGCACCGACGTCGCCATGGAGACCGCCGACGTGGTACTGATGAAGAGCGATCCGTACGACGTGCTCGGCGCGATGGCGCTCTCCCGCGCCACGGTGCGCAAAATGAAGCAGAACCTCTGGTGGGCCGCCGGGTATAATACGGTGGCGTTTCCGATCGCCGCCGGGCTCTTCTATCCGAAGTTCGGGTTGCTGCTGCGGCCCGAGATCGCGGCACTCTCGATGTCGGGGAGCTCGCTCCTCGTCGCCCTGAACGCGCTGACCCTCCGGTGGACGCGGCTACCCGGGATCCGGCGCCGCGACCCGGCCCCGGCGCGCGGGGCGGCGGTGACGCCATGATTTCGGATCGGTACGTCTGGTTGGTCTGGTCCCTCGCGTTTCTGGTCCCTTGGGGCCTGCTGGCTGCGCTCGCTCCGGCCCAGCGCAGGCCGATGCTCCGGGCGAGCCTGTTCACCGCGCCGTTCGGCCTGACCGAACCCCTCTTCGTGCCCGCGTACTGGAGTCCCCCGAGTCTCTTCGATCTGGCCCGGACGACCGGTTTCGATGTCGAGAGTGTGATTTTCTCGTTCGGTATCGGCGGGGTGGCCGCGGTGCTCTACGACGCGCTCGCCCGGCGGCGGTTGGTGCTCATTCACCCCGAGCACCGAACCGAACCCCGGCACCGATTTCATCGGTGGGCGCTGGTGGCACCCCCACTGGTCTTCGTGCCGCTCTATCTCCTGCCCTGGAATCCCATTTACGCCGCCGTCCTCGCCCTGGTGATCGGGGGCACCGGGGCCCTCTTCTGCCGGCCGGATCTGACCGGCAAGAGCCTCGCGACGGGCGGGCTCTTCCTGGCGTATTACACCCTCTTCCTGGTTGCTCTGGAGTGGTCGGCGCCGGGCTATATCGGGCGGGTCTGGAACCTCGGGGTACTGAGCGGAATTCTCCTCGGGCCCTTGCCGATCGAGGAGCTCCTGTTCGCGGCGGCATTCGGGATGTACTGGGCGGGGGTGTATGAACACGTCACCTGGACCCGGGGCCTGGCCGCGGCCCCCGCTCCCGCCCGTGAAGTGAGGCCCTGGAGATGAAGGACGGGGACCGCATGACTCGGGACGATCGAACCGGGCGCAAGTCCTATCGGAAAGCCCTCCGGATCGCGCAAATCGGGCTGGTCGAGCTGCAGCAGCACGTGATCGAGACCGAGCAGAAGGTGCTGGTCATTGTCGAGGGCCGCGACGCCGCCGGAAAAGACGGCGCCATCAAGCGCATCGTCGAGCACTTGAGTCCGCGCGAGACCCGAGTAGTCGCGCTTGGCAAGCCGTCTGACCGCGACCGCAAGTCCTGGTACTTCCAGCGGTACGTCGCGCAGCTTCCCGTTGCGGGCGAGATGGTCCTGTTCAACCGGAGCTGGTATAACCGGGCCGGCGTGGAGTGGGTCCTGGGGTTCTGCTCGAACGAGGAATACGAGCAGTTCATGCGGACGGTGCCGCTCTTCGAGCAGCTCCTCGTCCACTGCGGCATGGTCCTCGTCAAATACTACCTCGATATTTCCAAACCGGAGCAGGCGCGCCGCCTCGCGGCCCGGCGGGAGAGCGTGTTGCATCAGTGGAAGAACAGTTCCCTTGATGCCCTGGGCCCCAAGCATTGGAAGGCATACAGCAAGGCCCGCACCGAGATGTTCGCCCGCTCCCACACAACCTCCGCTCCCTGGACCATTGTCCGGGCCGGCGACAAACGAGCCGCCCGGCTCAATCTGATCCGCGATCTCTTGTCTCGATTCGATCTGGGAGCCCGCGGGCGAGGCCGCGCCCCGGCCGACCCCGACGTGGTCTTCCCTTTCCACGCAGCCTATCTCAAGAACCGGATGATCGCGCCGTGAGCCCGCGCAGCGAGGTGCTCCTCCCCTTGTCGAGGGCGACACCGGTACTTTTCCCAGGGTCATTTCCTGCGTCGTCCCCTCCGGCCCCGGGACCGCTATGCCCGCTGACGCGCTCCATCTTCTCATCGAACGCTGGCGCGAGGACGAGGGTGGAACCTATCGCACCTGGTTCCTCTGGGAGGAACGCCTCAAGAACTTCCGCTCGATCCGCACCGGCCTGGCGGAGGTGGTGACGGAACTCCGCTCGGGGACCTTCGGGACAGCATACAAGGGCTCCTCGCTGGAGACCGTCGTGGGTTCAATCGCCGAGCAGCGGCAGCTGTTCAAGGGAGCGGACCACGCCTGGCTCTGGAAGCCCAAGCTGCGCATCCCCGACATCTACGAGAACCGGGGCAACCAGCTCGCGTTCGCGCAGTTCCTGCATTCCTGCGCCTGCTGCGACACGGAGGCGGAGGTACTCGAGGCGATTCGCGCGCTCGACCGGTGTCGAATCAAGGGGCTCGGGCCTACCGCGGCGAACCTCCTGTACTTCCTGCACCCCACCATCACCCCACCGTTCAACACCGCCATCGTGAACGGGTACAACGCGCTCACCGGTGCGCGGGTGAAACTCGGCAAGTGGGAGGAATACCTGGCGATGCGCCAGGGGATCCTCTCGCTGAATGCGAAATGCCGTCACCTTTTGTCCAATGACCTCGGGGCTGTCGCCGGGTTGCTGTTCGACGTCGGATCAAGGCGCTACCAGCCGCCCCCGCGAACGGATGATGCCGCCGCCCGGGCGGCTTGGGAAGCGGACCTCGCCCTGGTACGGTCGGAGGCGGCGAAAGCGGACCAGGCTTTGGCCGCGGTGCGCGAAGGCGACCGAACCCACACCGAGGTGCAGGGTTGGCTGCGCGACCTGGGGCTGGCCCTGGGGTTCGAGGTGTGGGTCGCGAGCAACGACGTGGGACGTTCCTACGCTGGTGGGCAGCTCGGCGATGGTTGCCTGAGTACGCTCCCCGCCGGGATTGCCGGTGCCCCGGGAGCCGAGGCCGTGCGGCTCATCGATGTGCTCTGGCTCGAGCCTGGATCCGGCCGGGTCGCGGGGGCTTTCGAGGTGGAGCACACCACGTCCATCTACTCGGGCATCGTACGCCTGCTCGACCTGGCGCTCGGGGTGGCGGGGGGAGCGGCGCAGGGGCTGTTCCTCGTCGCTCCCGACCGCCGCGAGGACGACGTGCGGGCCCAGCTCGCGCGGCCCGCCTTCAGCCGGGTTGCCGACCTTCGGGTGCGATTCCTTCCCTATGGGGAGCTCGAGCACAACCGGGAGGCGATGGCGAAGTTCGGCCACGGGATGCGGCCGATCGAGGCGCTCGCGAAAGAGCTTTCGTAAGGGAGGTCCGATGGACAACGCTGTCTCCCTGGTCCAGGCCTATCTCCGCTTCAACGGGTACTTCACCGTCTCCGAATTCCCGATCATCGAGGCGAAGCGGGGCGGGCAATATCACACGGCCACCGATCTCGATATCCTGGCGGTTCGGTTCCCGCACGCTGAGATCCGGCCCGCAAGCCAGGGTAAACGCGGATCCAACGATGGGTCGCCCTGGCTCGATCCCGCTCTGGCTGTCCCGGCGGAACAGCCCGACATGATCATCGGGGAAGTGAAGGAGGGGCGGG
>DATECI010000405.1:0-8056 GCA_035286985.1 Gemmatimonadales bacterium | reverse complement strand
CGAAGGGCACGTCACCGTCCATCACGACCAGACCGGCGACCGCGCCATCGATCTCTACCGGCTGGCGCTCGACCTCAACGCTCAAGGCATCGGGCTCCCTCTGCTGATTCGATTCTCCGACATCCTCCAGGCCCGGATCGGTGCTCTCGCCATCGAGTTTCGCCGCGCCATCGAAGAGACCGCCTACCAGGGCACCTACACTGCCGTCTATCCGATCAAGGTCAACCAGCAGCGACACGTCATCGAGGAGATCGTCACCTTCGGCGGGCCCTACGGGGTGGGACTCGAGTGCGGCAGCAAGCCGGAGCTTCAGGCGATCCTTGGCCTCACCGACCGGACCGACCACCTCATCGTCTGCAACGGGTACAAGGACGAGGAGTTCATGCGGCTCGCCCTGATGGGCAAGCGGCTTGGCCATCAGATGTTCATCGTGCTCGAGCAGGTGGGCGAGCTGGACACGGTGCTGCGGGTCGCCGACGAGATGGGCATCAGCCCGACCCTCGGGGTTCGGATCAAGCTCGCCACCGAGGGCTCCGGCCGCTGGGCCAAGTCCGGGGGCGAGCGCTCCAAGTTCGGACTCAGCGCGGTGGAGCTCACCAAACTGCTCGACCGGCTCGCCGCCGCCAGCCGGAAGGACCTGCTCAAGTTGGTCCATTTCCACCTGGGCAGTCAGATCACCGACATCCGCTATGTCAAGGCGGGACTGGAGGAGATCGGGCGCTACTACGTGGAAATCCGTGAGATGGGCTTCGATCTCTCCCACGTGGACGTGGGTGGGGGGCTAGGGGTGGACTACGAGGGCTCCAAGACCACCCGTCCCGCCAGCATGAACTACACCACCCGCGAGTACGCCAACGACGTGGTTTACAACATCGGCACCGTCTGCCGCCAGTTCGGCCAGCCGATGCCCCACCTCATCTCCGAGTCGGGCCGGGCCCTCACTGCCCACCATGCCCTGCTCCTGGTCAACGTCACCGGCGTCGAGGCCCAGACCGAGCCAGTCATTCCCCCGCTGCGGGACGATCCCCCGGCCGTGCTGGTCGAGCTCAAGGAGAATCTCGAGGCCCTCACCCTCGACCGGGTGGCCGAGGTCTTCCACGATGCCGTGTTCGCCAAGGAGCGGCTCCAGGAGCTCTTTGCCAGCGATGCGATCACCCTCCGCGACATGGCCGACATCGAACAGTACTACCTCGCCACCCTCAACGCGACCGCGTTTCTCATCGCCGCCGACCGGGTCAATTACCCCGAGATCGCCAACCATCTCGATGCGACGTTGGTGGATCGCTACTTCTGCAACTTCTCGATCTTCCAGTCGCTGCCCGACAACTGGGCCATCGATCAGATCTTCCCGATCATGCCGGTTCACCGGCTCGACGAGGAGCCGATCCGCCGCGGCACCCTCCAGGACATCACCTGCGACTCGGACGGGGTGATCGACCGTTTCGGGGGAGGCCGCAAGGGCAAGCCGAGCCTGGAGCTCCATCCCTACCGCGACGGCGAGCCCTATATCCTGGGGATCTTTCTGACCGGGGCGTACCAGGAAATCCTGGGCGATCTCCACAACCTGTTCGGCGATACCAACGCCGTGCACATCAAGCTCTCCGACAAGGGCTACGAGATCACCGACCTGGTCCACGGCGATACGGTGACCGAGGTGCTCAACTACGTGCAGTTCCACGCCTCCGATCTGCTCCAGACCTGGCGCCGCAAAGTCGGCCAGGCGATCGGCCTCTCCCGCCCCGAAGCGAACGCCTTCATCGCGGATTACCTGGCGGGACTGGAGGGGTATACCTATCTCGAGGGGGAGCTACCCCTGGAAAGCCCGGGCGCGACCAACGGGGCGGCCCAGGCGGAACCCGGGTCAGCCGTCGACAGTCAGCCGTCAACAGTATCGGCCTGAGGCAAGGCCGGTACCTCGGTAGGGGGTCCCTCGAGCCTTACCGACTCTCCCTCGGCGCGAAGTCTCGCTCTGCCGGTCCGGTATAGATCTGGCGGGGCCGAGAGATCTTCTGCTCCTTGTCCTTGAGCATTTCCTCCCACTGCGCCAGCCACCCCGGCAGCCGCCCGACCGAGAACAGCACCGTGAAGTAGTCGGTCGGGAAACCCATCGCCTGGTAGATGATCCCCGAGTAGAAGTCCACGTTGGGGTAGAGCTTGCGGGAGATGAAGTACTCGTCCGAGAGCGCGATCCGCTCGAGTTCGAGCGCGATCTCCAGCTTGGGATTGAGTCCAGTCTGCTTGAACACGTCGTCGGCCACCCGCTTGATCAGCTTGGCCCGCGGGTCATAGGACTTGTAGACCCGGTGGCCGAATCCCATCAGTCGGCCCTCGCCCCGCTTCACCTGCTCGATGAACGCCGGAATGTTCTTGGCATGCCCGATCTGCGCCAGCATCTCGAGGACCGCCTCATTCGCCCCGCCGTGGAGCGGGCCGTAGAGCGCCGCAATCCCTGCCGACACCGCCGAGAACGGATCCACGTGCGAGGAGCCCACCGACCGCACCGCGCTGGTAGAGCAGTTCTGCTCGTGATCGGCGTGCAGAATCAGCAGGATCTCGAGCGCCCGTTGGAGCACTCTGTTCGGCTCGTGTTTGCCGCCGATCGAGAACATCATGTTGACGTAGTTTCCGATGTAATCGAGGTCGTTCCGGGGAAATTCGTAGGGCAGCCCTCGCGAATGGCGGAACGCGAATGCCGCGATGGTCGGGAGCTTGGCCATCAGGCGGACCCGCTGCACGTAGCGATTGCCCGGGTCGGCGATGTCCTTGGCATCGGGATAGAAGGTGGAGAGCGCCCCGATCGCGCCCAGCAGCATCCCCATCGGGTGGGCGTCGTAGCGGAACCCTTCCAAGAACTTGATGATGTTGGTGTGAACGTAGGTGTGGTAGGTGATGTCGTGGTTCCACTTGTCGAGCTGGGTCCGGTTGGGGAGCTCGCCTTCGGCCAGCAAGTAGGCCACTTCCAGGAAGCTCGCCTGCTCGGCGATCTGCTCGATCGGATAGCCGCGATAGCGGAGAATCCCCTTGTCGCCGTCGATGTAAGTGATGGCGCTGCGGCAGGCCGCCGTATTCATGAAGGCCGGATCGTAGGTCATCAGGCCGAAATCGTCCGGCCCGGTCTTGATCTGACGGAGGTCGATCGCCTTGATGGTGCCGTCGGTGATCGGCAGCTCGTAGGTCTTGCTGGTGCGGTTGTCGGTGATGCTCAGGGTGTCGGAGGCCACGGTGACTCCTTCCGGCTCGGTGCTGAAGATTGGCTTAGGCATGGTCGATGGGGAGGGTGACCGTGCAGGTGGTTTCGAAGCCCCCCCGCACGTGGTAAATGGTGCGAACGGTGAGCGAGCGTGGCGCGAGCAGCCGGAACAGATCCTCGGCGATGCGGGCGGTCGCGTGCTCCTGGAAAATGGCGACGTTGCGAAAGCTGGTGACGTAGTACTTGAGGCTCTTGAGCTCGACGCACTTCCGCTCGGGAACGTAGGTAATCCGGAGCCGGGCGTAGTCGGGCAGCCCGCTATAGGGGCACACGGCAGAGAACTCGCTGGTCTCGGTGAGGATCTCCTGGGTCGGGCCGTCATAGGCGAAGGTCTCGAGCACGGAGAAATCGACGTGCTCGGGTCCCCCGAACGGAAACGCCTTCCCTTCCGTGATCACCATGAGCTCACCCGATCGCCCGACCATCTGACCACGGGTCCAGCGCCAATCTAATCACCAGTTACCGGCTCCGTAGCCGGTTCACCAGTCTGACCATCCCCTCCTCCAGCCACGCCTCCTCCCCGCGAAGTACCCCCTGCGCCAGCCGATAGGTCCGGTCGTCGTCGTTGTCGAACACGCTCCCGAAGAGCTGCCGGACCTTGCGGCGGCTCTGCCGGCTCACCAGGTCTGCCATCCGGATCGGGCCCCGGTTGCCGGGATCGTTGCCCACCATCATCACCGCCCGGCTGCAAGACGCGCTGATCGCCAGGAGCTCGGCCCCCACATCGACCAGCCGGAACAGCACCGCCTGCTTCTTTTCGAGCCGAGGGCCGAATCGGACCATCGCGTGGAACAGGGTCCGAGCCAGCTTCCGGGACGCCCGGTTCACGAACCGCAAGTGAGTGGCCAGCGGACCAAACTCCCCGTACCGCGGCCAGCGGCCCCAACCCAGCCACTGCTTCGGGTACCAGGCCGTGTAGAACGAGGCCGCCCGGAACCCCGCCTTGAGCTTGGCGCTGGCGGAAGCCTTCGGATTCACCAGGTCGCCCGCCACCTTGAGATGAGTATCTACTGCCTCCCGGGCGATGAACAGCCGCATGACCTCGCTCGATCCCTCGAACAGGAGGTTGATCCGCCAGTCCCGCATCATCCGCTCCACCGGATCGGGCCGCTCCCCATGGGTCCGCAGCGAATCCGCCGTCTCATAGCCGCGACCACCCTTGATCTGGAGGCAGTCGTCCACGATCCGCCAGCCGACCTCGGTGTTGTACAGCTTGGCCATCGCGGCTTCGAGCCGGATGTCGGCATGGGGCCGGTCCGCCAGCAGGCAGCCCAGATCGGCGATGGACTGCATCGCGAACGTCTCCGCCGCCATCCGGCCGAGCTTCTGGGCCATGGCATCGTGCTTCCCGATCGGCGCGCCCCACTGAACCCGCTCGGCGGCCCACACCCGTGCGATTTCCAAGGCCCGCTTCGCGCCCGCCGCGCAGCCCGCCGGGATCGTGAGCCGCCCGGTGTTGAGCGTGATCAGGGCGAGCTTGAGCCCCTTCCCCTCGCCCCAGAGGAGGTTTTCCGCCGGCACCTTCACATCGGTGAACCGGATGATCCCGTTCTCGATCGCGCGGAGTCCCATGAACCGGAGCCGCTGCACGACCTCTACCCCCGGCCAATTGGTTTCCACGATGAACGCGGTGATGCTCTTCGGACCGGTCCGCGCCATGACCACCATGAGCTCGGCCACCGTGCCGTTGGTGCACCAGAGCTTCTCTCCGTTCAGTATCCAGTGCCGCCCGTCCTCGGAGAGCCGGGCGGTCGTGGCGAGGCCCGCTGGATCGCTCCCTACCTGGGCCTCGGTCAGGGCGAATGCGGTGATCGCCCCTTTCGCGATCCGGGGCAGGTATTTCTGCTTCTGGCCCTCGGTCCCGAACAGCTTGAGAGGGACGGGCACCCCGATGGACTGGCTTGCCGACAGGAGCGCCGTGAGGCTCCCGTCCCAACTCGTCACCAGGCTGATCGCCCGGGCGTACATGAGCTGCGACAGACCTAGCCCGCCATACTCGTCCCCGATCTTGATCCCGAACGCCCCCATCGCCTGCAGCTCCCGCACGACTTCGGTGGGGACCTGGCCCTCCCGGTCGATCCGGTCGCCGTCCACCTTCTCCCGCAGAAACCGCTCCAGTCCGTCCAGGAACGGCTGCGCCTTCGCCAGCTCTTCTGGCGTCGGCTCCGGGAACGGATGAATCAGATCGAGCCGGAGCCGGCCCTCGAACAGCTCCTTGACGAAACTGGCGCGCCATTCCCGCTCCCGCGCCGCCTCGGCGACTTCACGAGCTTCCTGGGCGCTGGCCGGGACTGGTTCCGGCCGTTCGGAAGGAGGGGGGACCGGGGGAGTGATCACGTTGGTCATGAGGGAATGCCTGAGGTGAAGGCCGCCCGCTCGCGGAGGGCGCCCAGTAGCAGCGTGGTGATGTGGCGCTTCCGCTGGTCCCCGAACTCTGGTGCGCCGGGATCGAGTCCAACCGCCTTCAGGAACGTGCGGCCGTGCACGATCGGGAACCAGGTGAGCGCCACGAGGGACAACAGGAGGTGCGCTGCCTCGGTGGTGTCGGAAATGTCGAGCCCCAGCTCCTGCCGGAAGGCGGCCAGCGCCTCCTGCCAGACCGCCGAGCGGAGCGGCATTCCATCGAGCACTCGGCGGTCGGAGAGGGCCTCTCGCTCGATCAGCCGTACGAAGTTGGGCCGGGCCGCGATGAAGTCGGCGTAGTCGGCAACGGCACCCGCTAGAATCACGTCGGGGGTTTGCCCGCTCGCGAGGGCCCGCTCTTTGCCCTCGCGCACTGCGCGTCGAATGTCCTCGAAGCAGCGTTCCAGTACCGCGCGGTGTAAGGAACCCTTGGAGCCGAAGAAGTACCCCGGCGTGGCGCGGGACACGTCCGCGAGCCGTCCCACCTCGGCCAGCGAGGTTTCCTCGAAGCCCTTTTCGGCGAAGAGCCGCTCGGCGGCATCCAGGATGACAGCCTGGGTGCGCGCGGCATTTCGGCCCCGATCGCGGCGTCTGGGTTTGGTGGTGGCTCGCATCCGCGCCTATCCCCATCGCAGGGGGGCCGGCCAACTTGCTGGACAGCAAGCAAGTTAATAAAGACGCCAGCCGGAGCACAAGCCCCGGCCCCTGCCCACGGTAACCAGGTGCTCGTCGCCCTCGGTAGCGGATCGAGCCCGACCCTATCCGGTTGCCCGCCGAGCAACTCGATACCACTAGATCAGGTGCACCGCGGTAGCCTTCACCCCCACATGCACCGCTTCCCCCGGCCCCAGCCCCAGCTCCTCGGCCGTCGCCGCCATTACCGCCGCCACCAGTCCGATTCCCTGCACCTCCAGATGGACCTGCGCCACCGCCGTTTCCCGTTCGATACGGGTGACTCGGCCCACGAACCGGTTCCGCGGCGCCGGCCCCTCCACCGAGGTCCGGGACAAGGTCAGATCGGCCGGCCGCAACACCGCGTAAGCCTCCCCCTCCCGCTCCGCGACGACCTCGAGCGCCAGCGCTCCAGAGGTGAACCGTCCCGCGAACCGTCCCGTCGCCGGGTCCGGTTCCGACAGCCGTTCCACCTTGCCCCGAAGCACCGTGCCGGTCCCGATGAATTCCGCAACGAACGCCGAGTTGGGAAACCGGAAGACCGAATCGGGGGTCCCTGCCTGCACGATCCGGCCCCCGGCCAGCACCGCGACCATATCGCCCAGCCGCATGGCGTCCTCGAAATCGTGGGTGACCTGGAGCGTGGTGATGCCCTCGCGCTCGTGCAGCATTCGCAGCTCGCGCCGTAACCCGCGTCGCGTCGCCGGGTCTACCGCCGCGAACGGCTCGTCGAGCAACAGGATGGACGGCCTCGGTGCCAGCGCCCGCGCCAGTGCGATCCGCTGCTGCTCCCCCCCCGAGAGCCCCTGGACCCCGCGATCGAGGAGCGGCACCAATCCGAGCATCTCCGCCAATTCCCGAACCCGTTCCTCCCGGTCCCGGCCGCCGAGCCGCTGGCCCGCCGGGCCGCCTCTCAGCCCGTACCCGATATTCTCCGCCACCGTGAGGTGCGGAAACAGGTGATAGTGCTGATACACGAACCCCACTCGACGCCGCTCCGGCACCGCTCGGCTCACGTCCTGGCTCCGCAGCAGGATTCGTCCGGTCCGGAGCGGAGTGTGGCCCGCAATCGCCTCGAGCAGGGTGGTCTTTCCCGAGCCGGTGGGCCCGATCACCAGTCCGTAGCCGCCGGCGGGCACCTCCAGGCTCACCTCCTCGAGCGTGAACCGCCCCACCCGCACCCCGACCCCCTCCAGCCGGATCATGGGCGGCGCCCTCGGTCCGGGGCGAGGAACTGAACCAGCAGGAAGACCAGGAGCGCGATCAGAAGCAGAACTGCCGCGGCCGGCACGGCAGCCGGCAATCCAAACAGCGTGAACCGATCGTAGATCAGAATGCTCGCGACCTTCGGATTGTAGGTCAGGATCACGATCGAGCCGAACTCGCTCACGCTCCGGGCCCAGCCCAAGACCGCGCCGGCCAGCACCCCGCGCCCCGCCAGGGGGAGCGTGATATGGCGGAAGGCTCGCCACCCGGTGTCGCCCAGCGTGCGGGCGACCCGCTCGAGCTTCGGGTCCACGCCGCGAAACGCTTCCCGCGCCGCGCTCACCACGATCGGCGCCGATACGAACAACATTCCCGCCACGATGCCCGGGATGTGGTTGACCACCTCGAGCCCGAGCTTCGCGAGGGCGGACCCGATCGGCGATTGGCGGTCCAGGAAGAGCAGCAGGGCGATCCCCGCCACGGGATGCGGTACGACCACCGGTAGCTCGACGATCCCCGCCACAA
>DATECI010000404.1:0-4805 GCA_035286985.1 Gemmatimonadales bacterium | reverse complement strand
GCAAAGATAATCCCGCCGAACCGGCTGCGATGGAGGCTCGGAATCGGTTATGACTTGGTCGCGGCCCCTGGCACCATGATGGGCGCGTACGGAGTGCCGGCCCACATCACCCAGCGTCCTACCGACGGGCTACTGACGGCGCTTGGCCAGCTGGCGACGGTCGGCGAGGAAGAAAAACACCCCTATCCCAAGCCAGAAGGCAACCCGGAGCCAGTAGCCGCCTCGGATCGCATCCAGCAGGGCGAGTCCGAAAAACAGGAAGAAGATCGTGAGGTTGGTGCGCATCTCGGTGCCTTCCACCAGGCGGAGGGTGAGACAGTACGGTCCCGCGCGTGAAGGCATGGTGAAGCGACGATGAACGAGCCGCTCGGCTTACCGGGGCGCCGCGAGTCGAGCCACTCGATCGATGACCCCGAATGGAACATTGCCGCGGGCATTCAGTACGATCGGACCCTTTGGAACCTCTGGGACGACCCCAAGACCGGTCCGGACCGTCGCAGCTTCATGTTCGCCAGTTACAACGCGGGGCGAAGAACCATTCTGCGCGCCCAGGCAATGGCTCGACGTGACAGCCTGGACCACCTGAAGTGGGCGAGCATCGAAGCGGTGGCGCCTCGGGTGACCCGATGGCGACATCAGGAGACACTCGGGTATCTGCGGAAGATCGAGACCAACCTCAAGGCCCTCAAACTGACGACACCGACGGCTCGAAAGTAGAATCGCCCTCTCGCTGGCGGCCGGTCCGAGCCGCGCCAGGCGCAAAGCCCACGCTTCGCGCCGCAGCGAGAGCCCCTCGCGGCTCCCGCCTCTTCGGGCTACCTTGGAAGTCAGGGGCGCTGCTGATCTCGAGCAGGCCGGCGCCGACCGGTCACCACCAGGGAACTCGCATGCGTCAGCTCCACATTGGGATCCTCGATCTCGTCACCAAAAGCCCGACGCGCTCACTGTACGCGCGCGTCATGCACGCCAACCTTGCCTCCATCATGCCGCAGGTGCTGGGCGTGTGGTGCGAGCGGGCGGGTCACCGCGTCTCCTACGTCTGCTACACGGGGCTTGAAAATCTGCTCGACGAGGTGCCTCCGGACGTAGACCTGCTGTTCATCGGCGCCTTCACCCAGGCGGCGCAGCTGGCCTACGGGCTCAGCAACTTGTTCCGGAAGCGCGGCGCGGTGACCGTGCTGGGCGGCCCCCACGCGCGCTGCTACCCGGAGGACGCCGCCCGCTACTTCGACTACGTCCTCGGCTTCACCGACCAGACCACAGTCGACGAGGTGCTGCGCGAGTGCACGCCGCACCGCCCCCTTGGCCGCTGCCTCTCGGCGTCACGCCAGCCCACCGAGTTCCCGCCCCTCGCCGAGCGCTGGAAGTTCGTCCAGGCCGCGCTCCGCAAGGCGCCGACGATCAAGATCGTACCGATGATCGGCAGCCTGGGCTGCCCCTACACCTGCAGTTTCTGCATCGACTCCACAGTGGACTACCAGCCGCTCGGCTTCCCCCAACTGCAGGAGGACCTGCGGTTCCTGCTCTCCCGGGTCAAGCGGCCGATCGTGGGGTGGCACGACCCCAACTTCGGCATCAAGTTCGACCAGTACATGGACGCCATCGAGGCCGCGGTCCCGCCCGGCCGGATGCGCCATATTGCCGAGACCAGCCTGTCCATCCTGTCGGAACCGCACTTGATCCGGCTCCAGCGCAACGGCTTCCGCGCCATCCTACCCGGGATCGAGTCCTGGTTCGACCTCGGCAACAAGTCCAAGACCCGGCTCACCGGTGTGGCGAAGGTCCGCCAGGTGGCGGACCACGTGAACATGGTTCTGCGGTATGTGCCCTACGTGCAGACCAACTTCGTGTTCGGACTCGATTCCGATCAGGGCCCCGAGCCGTTCGAGCTGACCAAGCGGTTCCTGGACCTCGCGCCGGGCGCGTTCCCCGCGTACTCGCTGCTGACCGCGTTCGGGCGGGCGGCACCCCTCAACCTCGAGTACCAGCGGGACGGGCGGGTATTGCCGTTCCCGTTCCACCTTCTCAACAACTGCCATGCGATGAACGTACGGCCGAAGAACTACTCGTGGCCGGAGTTCTACGACGGAGTGGTGGGGGTGACCCGGCACTCGTTCACCTGGCGCGCCATCGCGCGCCGGTTCGCCGCGACCCGGGCCGCGATCCCACGGTGGATGAACCTGGTGCGCGCCGTCTCGTCGGAGGGCTTCGGGCGGCTTCGCTATCACCGGAACATGAGGCGCCTGCTCGGCACCGACCCGTCCGTGCGACGCTATATGGAGGGTGAAACCGATCGGCTGCCGGACTTCTACCGCGAAAAAATCCGGAACGATCTGGGCCCCCTGTTCCGGCTGCTGCCCGAGGAGGCCCTCAGCCACGACCACATGGCCTGGCTCAAAACGGCCGCCCCGGCCGGGGGCAGCCACCTCGACGGCAAAGGGGGTTTACATCCGCGGGGTCCTCAATCGCAGCAGCAGTCCTCACCACAACCACCGCAACAGCTGATGATGGCAAGCAGGCAAGCCACAAAACCTCCCTCAGGGTTGGCCGACACCGTAACCTAGTCGGTTCGGAACTGTCGCAATCCATCGATCCTGCCGAGCAATTTTCGGGAGCAGCACCGCTGCTTCCGCGCGCCCCACCCTCCGATTTCCGGATCCACACCTCCCCCAAGGGTGGGGAGAAGCAGGTTCAGCGCACCTGCACCGGAACCGACACCGTGGGCGGCAGCGGCGGCGGCAGGGGCGGCGGGGGCGACCCCGGCGGCGGGGGCGGAAGCGCCGGGAAGGGCGGCAGCCCGAACTTGAGCGTGAGCCCCACCTGCCCGGGCCGGAACGAACTCGAAGTCGTAGATCTCACCAGGATCGAACACCAGCACGGCCGGTTTCGCCACCGCTTGCGTCTCCGCGAGCGGATACCCGTCTTTGGCCACCGGTCTCCACTCGACCGGCTTGTCACCCTGGTTGAGCGACACCATCGTGGGCAGGTCGCCTGCCAGATTGAAGAGCCGGAACCGGTAACGGGTGCCGGCCTTGAGCTCCATGGCAGCGGGCTGCTGGCTGCCGTTCATGACGTAGTTCGGGAACGGCCCGGTGATCACATTCACCCCGGATCCGGCCGTGCCGAAGAAGAGGATCCAGTCGGTTTCCGGATCGAATTGCTCCCCCGGCTCCAGCACGATGATGGGGCCGTAGAGCCCGGACCCCATCTGTTTCGCCTCGCTGAAGTGCGAATGGTACATGAACGAGCCGGCGCGCGGCGGCGTCCAGCGCACGGTGAGCGAGTCCCCGGGTGCGATGGCGGGGAGAACGTTCCGGCCTGACCCGCTCCACCCCGGTACCCCGTCGGGATAACTCTCGAGCTCGATCCCATGCCAATGGACCGCCGCGTGATCGTTGGACTGGTTCACGATGGTCACCGCGACCGGCTTCCCCCGCTCGAGGAGCAGGACCGGTCCTGGCACCGGCATGGCCGTCGAATCACCGGCCTCGGGGGTTCCGTCCATCACGAACGACATGGCGGGCTGGGTGCCGTATCCGTTGGGCCTTTCGCGCTGCACGATCCGGATGGACCGGGGCGAGCCGCTCGAAGCCTCCGCTTTGCCGTTCGGCGTCACCGTGAGACCCATCACCAGCCCGAACATCTGATGGGGCCGGTCGGACGTGTGGTGGTCGAGCATCGCTTGGTCCATCGTGCCGCGCTCGGTGTCGAGGGCCACGAGGGTGGAGAGATGGGCCGCGTAGTGGCAGTGAAAGATCCAGTTACCCGGGCGGGCGGCCTGCCAGGAGAAGGAGATCGTCTGGAACGGGGCGACGATTTCGGTAACCGCCATCCGCTGCTGATCGGCGGAGTACACCGTGTCGGCCACGCCGTTCCCCTTGGCATTCATGCGGAAGTAGAACCCGTGAAGATGCATCGGGTGATCGATCTCGGTGAGATTCACCACCCGCCAGTGAATCGAGTCGCCCTGGGCGTAGCTGAGCCGCTCGGTGTGGGGCCAGGAGAGGCCGTTGATCGCCATGGTGCCGCGACCCAGGCCGGTGGGGCTGGTGGGCTCGACGGTGAAGTACCAGGAGATCGCCATGATGCGATCGGGCGGCGGGTGGGGGCCGTCCACCACGATCACGCCATGGAGTTGGGTATCCTGGGGATGCCGTCCACCGAACGGGCCCACTCCGTTCCGGGCATAGTAGTAGTAGGTGCCGGGGGTGCCAGGAGTAAACTGGAACTCGGCCGTTGCTCCCGCCGCCACCACCAGGCTGTCGGAAAAGCCCCGGGTCGTGCCAAGCCCAAAGACGGTGAGGGGGCGCGTCAGCGTGTTCCGAAGCGTCCCCCGGATCTCGGTCCCGGCCGGCACCCGGATCAGGGGGCCCGGCGTCGAGAGCTGCTTGCCTGCCTCGGCAAAGGCCGCGAGACTGTCGAGCGCCCGGCCGTCCTTTCCCTCCGGCCTCCAGGCCCCGCTTCGCGCTTCGAGGGCCACGGTCAGGACGCCGTCTTTGAGGGCACCGGTGGCCTGGCGGTTGTCGTTGGGCTGGATGGTCTCCGGACCGCCGGATGGGGTGCAGCCGGTGGGAAGGGAAGCAAAACAGGCCAGGACAGCGTAGCGGAGCGATCGGGACATGATCAGCCTTGCGGGAGTGAAAATTGGAAACAGGGACCGGCGAGGGTTGCACCAACGCCGTCCAAAACCATGGTGTGCGGCTTCGCCGAGGCGGCACTCGATCCGGCAGTGGAACCAAACTACTCCGTTAGGGGGCAAGGATCAAACCCGGCGTCCGGCTCCCATCCTTCACGATGCCGCCGCC
>DATECI010000403.1:0-5114 GCA_035286985.1 Gemmatimonadales bacterium | reverse complement strand
GCCGGGCCGGCATGGGGACCAGGCCCAGGTAGAGTGAGGCGAGCGGCAGGTTCACCGCCACCACCCCGCCGGAAACCAGCCGGCCGATGCCATCGGTACTCACCTGCTCCAGGTGATCGGCTGAAATCGCTCCCACTTCGCCCGCGAGCTCCGCTCCCCCACCCCCGCTCAGTTGATCGGCGTGGAGCTTGGCCCGAAGCCCGTGCTGGCCGGCAGCCCGGAAGATCCGGCGCGCTTCATCCACGGTGAACGCTGATGCCTCCACAAATACGTCGCAAAACCGGGCCAGCTTCTCCTTCACCACGGCGGGGATGATCTCGTCAACCACGAGCTCGACATAGTCAGCCCGGCGCTCTCGGTATTCCGGCGGAACGACGTGCGCGGCCAGGAGCGTCGGCACGATGCGTTGGGGTCCTTCGGCCCCGAGCTCACCGTAGATCCGGAGCAACCGCAGCTCGTGCTCGACGCTCAGCCCGTAGCCGCTCTTTGCCTCCACCGTGGTGACGCCCAGCGCCGCCATGCCGGCAAGATGCCGACGACATCGCCGGGTCAGTGCTTCGGTGCTCGCGGCTCGGGTCTTCGCGACCGTCGAAAGGATTCCGCCTCCCGCCGCGGCAATCTCGAGATAGGTTTTTCCCTGAATTCGCTGGGTGAATTCGTCGGCCCGCCATCCCCCGAACGCCAGGTGGGTATGGCAGTCCACCAGACCGGGAATGACCAGACGCCCTCCGGCGTCTTCGGTCGGCCAGTCACGGCAGGCCTTCGGGAGGCCGGCCGCCGGGCCGGCCCAGCGGATCGTGGGCCCCTCCCAAGCAAGGGCCGCGTCCTGGATTTCATGGATTTCGTCTTGCGGTCCTACCGGCAGGCAGCGGGCGAGAACCCCGATATTCCTCAGGACCGGCATGGCCAGGGACAGCGTGAACGGTGAACCGTGAACCGGGAACGGGAACGGCCCTGCCGGTAGTCACGGTTCACTGTTCACGGCTCACGGTTCACGCTGTTGATCATGGGAAGATCGACACCCCGTTCGCCCGCGATCCGGATGGCGTCGTCATATCCCGCATCGGCGTGCCGCATCACCCCGGTGCCGGGGTCCGCGGTGAGCACCCGCATGAGGCGGCGGTCGCCGCTCTCGGTGCCGTCGGCCACGATCACCATCCCGGCGTGGATCGAATACCCGATCCCTACCCCTCCACCGTGATGCAGCGACACCCAGCTCGCCCCACAGGCGGTGTTGAGCAGGGCGTTGAGCAGGGGCCAGTCGGCGATGGCATCGCTACCGTCCTTCATCCCCTCCGTTTCCCGGTTGGGACTGGCAACCGACCCGGTATCGAGGTGATCGCGCCCGATCACCAACGGGGCTTTGACCTTGCCGTGCTTGACCAGCCAGTTGAAGCGGAGGCCCATTTCGGCGCGTTCGCCGTATTCCAGCCAGCAGATCCGGGCCGGCAGTCCCTGGAAGCGGACCTTCCGGCGCGCCTGCTCGATCCACCGGGTCAGCGGTTCGTTCTGGGGGAAGGTCGCCAGGACCGCATCGTCCGTGACCGCGATGTCGGCCGGATCCCCGGACAGGGCCGCCCAGCGGAACGGGCCTGCTCCCCGGCAGAAGAGCGGCCGGATGAAGGCAGGCACAAACCCGGTGATCTCGAAGGCTTGGGTCATTCCCCGCCGGTCGGCTACCTGGCCCCGAATGTTGTTGCCGTAATCGAACGCGATCGTCCTTCCCCCCCGTTGGAGGGCCAGCATCGCCTCGACGTGCGTCACCATCGAGTCGAGCACCGCATCCTGGTAACCTTTGGGATCGCGCTCCCGGAACTCGGCGGCCCCTTCTACCGAGTACCCCCTCGGGATGTACCCCATCCAGAGATCGTGCGCCGCAGTCTGATCGGTCACCACATCCACCTCGATACCGCGCCGCACCAGCTCGGGCATGACGTCGGCCACGTTCGCGTGCAACCCGACCGACAGGGCCTGCCGGGTTCGCTTGGCCGCGAGCACCAGCTCGATTGCCTCGTCCAGATCGGTGGAGAGCCGGTCGCAATAACCGGTTTCGACCCGCCGCCGGATTCGGCCCAGGTCCACCTCGACTCCGAGAAAGGCGCCCCCGTTCATCGTCGCGGCGAGCGGTTGCGCCCCGCCCATTCCACCCAGGCCTCCGCTGACCAGCAGCCGCCCCGCCAGGGTTCCTCCAAAATGCTGCCGGGCACACTCGGCGAAGGTCTCGTAAGTGCCCTGGAGGATCCCCTGGGTACCGATGTAGATCCACGATCCCGCCGTCATCTGGCCGAACATCGTGAGCCCCATCGCCTCGAGCCGCCGGAACTCCTCAGAGGTCGCCCAGCGTGGCACCAGGTGGGCGTTCGCGATCAGAACCCGAGGGGCCTCCTCATGGGTGCGGAAGACCCCCACCGCCTTTCCACTCTGGACCAGCAGCGTCTCGTCATTCTCGAGTCGGCGCAATGTCTGGACGATCTTCTCGAAACAGGCCCAGTTCCGGGCCGCCTTTCCCATCCCGCCATACACCACCAGATCCTCGGGCCGTTCAGCCACGGCCGGATCGAGGTTGTTCATGAGCATGCGGAGCGCCGCCTCCTGGTGCCATCCCTTACAGGAAAGCGAGGTCCCGGTGGGGGCGCGGACTGGGGCCGGGGCCAGCGTGGTCATGCCGGTAAGATACTTCCAACGTTCCGTAAGGAGCGGGGATCTGAGGGTGGGGAGCTGCTCACCCCTGAATCTTCTCGGGTTCACCACCCGTAGAGAGCCCCGAAACCCGAATGGAGACTGCTATGCCTGGTCGTCTACGACTGGTTGGAATCCTGGCCCTGCTGGTTCCGGCTGCTCCGGCCCAGGCCCAGAGTGATAAGGACGAATTCCATTGGCAACGCGCCCTCGCCGCCGGAAAGACGATCGAAATCGTCGGCGTAAATGGGGCCATCGAGGCCGAAGGAAGCCCCGGACGGGAAGTCGAGGTCAGCGCGGTTAAGAAGGGAAGACGGAGCGACCCGGCCACCATCACGTTCAACGTGGTCGAGCATCCGGATGGGGTCACGATCTGCGCGGTCTACCCCTCCGATCGTGAGCCTAACGAGTGCCGGCCCGGCGGAAAGGGCCGCATGAACACCCGCGACAATGACGTGGACGTCGCCTGGACGGTCAGAGTTCCTCAGGGGGTTCTCTTCTCCGGCCGTACCGTGAATGGCGCGATTTCCGCCCGCAAGCTCACCGCTCTGGCCGAAGCGCGCACCGTGAACGGCTCGATCACCATCGAAACGACATCCTGGGCCACGGCCTCCACGGTCAACGGCTCGATCGACGCTTGGCTGGGCAAGGCCGAATGGAGCGGCGAAACCCGGTTCAGCACCGTCAACGGTGGCATCACCGTGTATCTCCCTGGCTCCGCCAGCACCCGGGTGGATGCTTCGAACGTGAATGGCTCCATGACGACCGATTTCCCGCTTACGATCCAGGGGAAGTGGGGACCCCGTCGCCTCAGCGGCACCATCGGGGAGGGTGGCCGGTCCCTGAGCCTGAGCACCGTCAATGGTTCTCTGGAGCTCCGCCGGCTGCAGTAACTGAGATAGGCGGACTCAGTGAACGGTGGGACGGCGGGAGGGCGGAGGCCTCCCGCCGTCCGCGTCTCTGCCTCCTCTCATAACGCCCGCGCTCCTCCCCGCGTATCTTCGGTGGTCACCAATCACCTCTCACGAGACCCTCCCATGCCGCCCGTCACCAGCCGTCCACCCGCCCGGCGGCCCAGCCGTCCCGGGCTCGGCGCCGTCCTCACCGTCCTCATTTTCCCGACGATCCTCACCGCCCAGATCACCTCGCCGAAGCAGCATTTCGGCTGGAACGTGGGGGACGATTACCGCCTCGCTACCTATGCTCAGCTCACCGAGTATTGGAAGAAGCTCGCGGCCGAGTCACCCCGGATGCGCCTGGTTTCGATCGGCAAGACCGCCGAGGGGCGTGATCAGTGGATGATGATCGTGAGCTCGCCGGCCAATCTTGCGAGGCTCGAGCGCTTCAAGGAGATCTCGGCCCGCCTTGCCCGGGCCGAAGGCCTGACCGACGAGCGGGCCCGCACCCTCGCCGCGGAAGGCAAGGCCGTCGTCTGGATTGATGGCGGCCTCCATGCCACCGAGGTGCTCGGTTCCCATCAGCTGATCGAGCAGCTCTGGCAGATGGCCAGCCGCAACGACCCCGAGACCATGCGGATTCTGGACGACGTGATCCAGCTGGTCGTCCACGCGAATCCGGACGGCATGGAGCTGGTGTCCGAGTGGTACATGCGCCGGGCCGATTCCACCCGCCGTAGCACCGCGGAGCTGCCCCGGCTCTATCAGAAGTACGTCGGGCACGACAATAACCGCGACTTCTACATGAACGCGATGCCCGAGAGCCAGAACATGAGCCGGGTGATGTACCGCGAGTGGTACCCCCAGATCATGTACAACCACCACCAGACCGGTCCGGCCGGCACGGTGATGTTCGCGCCGCCCTTCCGGGATCCCCACAATTACTTCTTCGATCCGCTCGTGATTGACGCACTTTCCCTGGTGGGTGCAGCCATGCATACCCGGTTCTCTGCCGAAGGGAAGCCCGGGGTCACCCAGCGCTACGGAGCCAGCTACCAGACCTGGTTCAACGGCGGGCTCCGCACCACCGCTTACTTCCACAACATCGTCGGGATCCTCACCGAAACGATCGGCAATCCGACCCCGATCGTGATCCCCTTCGTGCCCGAACGTCAGCTTTCCAACAGCGACCTGCCCTATCCGATCGCCCCCCAGACCTGGCGATTCCGGCAGTCCATTGACTACTCCATCACCGCCAACCGGGCCATCCTCGACCTCGCGTCCCGGTACCGGGAGACGTTCCTCTTCAACATCTATCAGATGGGCCGGAACTCCATCGTTCGGGGCAATCAGGATAGCTGGACGACAACCTCCCGGCGAATCGAGGAGGTCAAGGCAGTCGCCGCGAGCGACCGGACCACGGCCGGCGCGGCTGCCGCTCCTGGCGGCGGCTTTGCCGGCGGAGGAGGCGGCGTCGGGGGAGCCGGCGCCCTGGCCACCCGCTATTTCGACTTGCTGCGACGGCCAGAGGACCGGGAC
>DATECI010000402.1:0-8840 GCA_035286985.1 Gemmatimonadales bacterium | reverse complement strand
TCGAACCGGAGCTCGCGATCCTCTCCCGGCCTGAGCGTGATCGCCGCCCGCATTGGGGTAAGACCGACCCGCTGCACCATCACCCAGTACCGCCCGGGTTTGATCTGATCGATGCGATAGGATCCGCTCGCCCCGGTCGTCACCGTCCGGCCCAGTCCCTTGATTTCGATCTGGGCGCCCTCCACCGCTTGGGCCGATGCCTGCACCATCCCGTGAAGCCGGGCGAAAGCCTTATCGGGCTGGGCCATGGCCGGCAGCCCCAGGATCGAAATCCCGACCGCGAGGCTGACCGCTTTGGAGAAGGTGTTCACGCTGCGCTGTCCTTCGAGAATACTCCGCTCAAATCTAAACGCTATGCTCACACCCCCAGCGAATAGCGATTAGCCAGGAGCGAACCGCTCACCACCCCGGATCTCTCCAGACCGGCCGGCCCTCCAACAACGTCAACAGCACCTTGGCCAGGTGGATTTCCGATGCGGGAATCCGGTGAAGATCCCGGTCCAGCACGATCAGATCGGCCGCCTTGCCGACCTCCAGAGTGCCGTTGGTCGCTTCCTCGAAGGCTGCATACGCACCCCCGAGCGTGTACGCCCGCAGGATCGTGCCCAGTGACACCACTTCCTCGGCGATCCACGCTGGTCCGGGTGGCTGGGTAGGGCCCCGGCGGGTGACCGCGACCTGAATGGCCTCCAGGGGGTTGAGCGAGCTCACCGGCCAATCGCTTCCCGCCGCCAGGCGAGCCCCGGCCCGGGCCACCGAGCCGATCGGGTAGAGCCAGCGGGAGCGGGTCGGGCCAAGCAACGGCTCGGTCAGGCGGGTGATGTAGTCGTCGGCGTACGCCCAGAGCGGTTGGAAGCTCGGAATGACCTCCTGGGCCGCGAAGCGGGGAATATCAGCCGGGTCGATCAGCTCGAGGTGGGCAATAATCGGCCTGGCGTCCCGGGGACCGTTGAGCCGCCGGGCAAATGCCAGGGCGTCGAGCGCCATCCGCACCGCCCGGTCCCCGATCGCGTGGCCATGAACCTGGAACCCGGCCCCGTCCAGCGCGGCGATCAGGGTATCCAGCGCCGCGGGAGCGAAATTGGGCTCCCCCCGATACCCGCTGCCGCCGACGTAGGGCTCGAGCAGCGCCGCCGTCTTGGGTTCGATGACCCCGTCCACGAAGATCTTGACGGACCGCGGCGAGAAGTACTGCTGCCCCCGGTACCGTGCCCGCCAGATCCGGAGCGAGTCCACCTGGGACAGGCCCAATGCCGGGTCGATTCGTATCGCGGCAATGACCCGGGCGGTGAGCAATCCGGCGCTGTCGAGCGCGGCGTACGCCTCGAGCAGGGGGGGGTCCACCGAGGGATCGTACAGTGCGGTGATCCCGAAGCGATTCGCCAGCGCGATCGCCCGGAGCAGCCCGGCCCGGATCTCCGCCTGGCTGCGGGGCGGGAGCAGCCGGGCAACCAGCTCCATTGCGCTCTCCCGCAACGTGCCGGAGGGCTCGCCCGTCGCGGCATCCCGCTCGATCCGGCCGTTCGGTGGGTCCGGAGTCGTGCGGGTTATGCCGGCCAGCTCCAGTGCCCGCGAATTCACCCAGGCCGAATGGCCGTCCGCGGCCCGCAGGTAGACCGGGCGGTCTGGGACGATCCGATCCAGCCATTCCTTGCGCGGATTGGCCTCGGGAAAAACCGGGAGTTGCCAGCCGCTCCCCCGGATCCAGGGCAGCTCCGGGTGGAGCGCGGCGTACCGCTGCACCGAATCGAGAACCTCCGGCCGGCTCCGCAACGCGTCGAGAGTGCACTCGCCCAGCTGGATCCCCCCCCGCACGTGGACATGGGTATCCCGAAAGGCCGGCAGCACCATCCGGCCCTCCAGGTCGAGCACCGTCGTCCCCCGCCCGATGAACCAGCCCGCTTCGCGGTCGCTCCCCACGAAGACGATCCGTCCGTCGCGGACCGCGAGGGCCTGGGCCGGGGCCGAATCCGTGGCGACCGAATACACCGCGCCGTGGCGCAATACCAGGTCGGCCGGCTCGCCGTGGCGGCAGGCCGGAAGGACCAGAAGACCGAGGAGGGGAACCGTTCGGCGCATGGGAATCCCTGGAAGGTAACTTTCCGGGATGCCACACCGTTACCCCGAGGGTCATCTCCTCTACCGGAACCTGGCCCGGACCTATCCGCTGATCATCAAAGCGGAGGGCTGCTGGCTCTACGACTCGGAGGGGCGCAGCTACCTGGATGGCTGTGGCGGGGCCTTTGTTGCCTCGTTGGGTCACGGTGTGGAAGACATCGTGGCCTGGGTGGCCGAGCAAAGCCGCCGGGTCGGTTACGTGAGCGGGGTGGCCTTCACCAACGAAGCAGCCGAGGAGCTGGCCCTCGAGCTCTCCCAGCTGGCGCTCGGCGATCTCCAGCACTTCTTCTTTCTCTCCAGCGGTTCCGATGCCGTCGAAGCCGCGGTCAAGCTGGCTCGCCAGTACTGGGTGGAGCTGGGCCGTTCCGACAAGCGGCTGATTGTCGCGCTGGCCCCCGGTTACCATGGCAACACTTTGCTGGCGCTATCCCTCGGCGCCCGCGAGCACTCCAAGACCTGCTTCCAGCCCTGGCTGCTCGACGTGGCCCGGCTCCCGGCGCCGTCGGCCTACCGCTGCCCCTGCCGCGGCGAGCGGGAGGATTGCCCCCGCTGCACCGGCTCCGGGCTCGAGGAGCTGCTCCAGAGGCTCGGCCCCGGGAATGTCGCCGCGTTTGTCGGCGAGCCGGTGGGCGGGTCCTCCACCGGAGCAGCCGTGCCGCGGAGCGAGTACTGGCGGACGGTGCGGGAGATCTGTGATCGCCACGAAGTGCTGTGGGTTGCCGACGAGGTCCTGGTCGGAGCCGGCCGAACCGGGACCTGGTCGGCGCTCGAGCCGTACCGCGCGACGCCCGACTTTCAGGTTTTGGGCAAAGGATTGAGCGGCGGCTATGCCCCGCTCGCGGCGGTCGCGGCGCCCCGCCGGATCCTGGATGTTCTGGCGGCCGGGTCGGCCGCTGTCCTCCACGCCCAGACCTTCGTGCACTCGCCCGCGATCTGCGCGGCGGGAACCGCGGCAATTCGGTATCTTCGGCAGCACGATTTGCTGGCGCGATGCCGGGAAATGGGCCAGCGGCTCCATGAAAAACTGAATGCACTGCGCGGCTGTCCCCCGGTTGGCGACATCCGGGGACGGGGGCTCCTGGCCGGGATCGAGTTCGTGGCGGACGTCGAGAGCCGGGCCCCGTTCCCCCGGGACAAGCGGTTTGCCGAGCGGTTTGCGGCCGCGGCGGAACGGGCCGGGCTGATGGTGTGGCCCAGTACGGGCCACGCGGATGGCGTAAATGGCGACCTGGCCCTGCTGGCACCCCCGTTCGTGATCACCGAGCCGGAGCTGGATGAGATCGTAGCGCGGCTCCGGCTCGCGTTGGAGGCCGTGACTTGAACAGCGGGAACCGTCAACGGTCAACGGTCAACCGGAACTGCCGTGCGGCAGGATCTTGGCTCGCTCGGTTGGTACCGTTGACCGTTCACCGTTGACCGTTGACGCAGTTTCTGAGGAGGAACTCCCCGCATGGCTAAGCCCTACCCGCGCATATCAACCCCGCCCCCGGGACCTAACGCGCGCGCCATCATCGCCCGCGACCGGGCGGTCACCGCCTCGTGCTACATCAAGGAGTACCCCTTGGTGATCCAGCGGGGTCAGGGGGCCATGGTGGAGGACGTGGATGGAAACCGCTATCTCGATTTCATGGCGGGCATCGCCGTGTCGGCAACCGGGTACGCCCATCCGGAGGTGGTCAAGGCGGTGCAGGACGCGGCCGGTCGCTTCCTCCACATTTGCGGCGGGGACTTCTACTACGAGGGCATGGCCGCGCTCTGCGAGCGCCTGGCCGGGCTCGCACCCGGCCCCGGCCGCAAGCGCGTCTTCCTGACCAACTCCGGGACCGAGGCGATCGAGGGTGCGATGAAGTTGGCCCGGCATGCCACCCGGCGGCCCGCCTTTCTGGCTTTCAAGGGCGCCTTCCACGGCCGCACCTATGGCGCCCTGTCGCTCACCTCGAGCAAAGCCCGCCAGCACGCCGGCTTCGGGCCCTTTCTGTCCGACGTGCACCATGTGTCTTACGGCTATTGCTACCGCTGCGAGTACGGCAAGACCTATCCATCCTGCGGGCTCCACTGCGTGAACGTCATCGAGGAGGATCTCTTCCGCCGGCACCTCGATCCCAAGGACGTCGCGGCGGTCTTCGTCGAGCCGATTCAGGGCGAGGGCGGCTACATCGTGCCGCCCCCGGGTTGGCTGGCCGCGGTGCGGGAGCTCTGCACCCGGCATGGCATCCTGCTGGTGATGGACGAGGTGCAATCGGGCGTCGGGCGCACCGGAAAGATGTTCGCCTGCGAGCACGAAACCGTGGCCCCCGACATTCTGGTGACCGCGAAAGGGCTCGGCTCGGGAATGCCCATCGGAGCCTTCATCGCCCGCGAGGAGATCAGTACCTGGGAACCCGGCGCCCATGGAACCACGTTCGGAGGCAACCCGGTCTGCTGTGCCGCCGCCCTCGCCACCCTCGATATCGTCGAGCGGGAGTTGATGGCCAACGCGCGGGCCCAGGGTGGCCGCCTCGCCGAAGGCCTCAAGGCCCTGGCCGCCAGGCACCCCTGTATCGGCGATGTCCGCGGCATCGGGCTCATGCAGGGCATCGAGCTCGTGACCGATCGCTCCACCCGCGAGCCGGCCGGAGAGCTGGCCCGGCGGCTCATGCAGATGGCCTTCGTTAAAGGACTCCTCACCCTGGCCGCGGGGCGCAACGCCCTCCGCCTCGCCCCGCCCCTCGTGGTGGACGCGGAAGATGTGAGCATCGCCCTCGGGATTCTGGATGATTGTCTGAGGGAGCTCGACTGAGGGTTGGACGCTGGATCGCTGAGCCTCGGCGGCGCCGTCGGCGCCCGAAGGAGACCCCGCCGGAGCGTCCGGTCCGTTTGCGCCGTCCTCACCGTCCTCACCGTCCCCACCGTCGGTCCCCTCCTCGCCCAGCGCGAGCCCGTTCTCAAGCAGATCGCCGTACCCCACCCCTACTACTACCGCGAGATGTACCTCCCCCAGGTCACCAGCGGGCCCACTTCGGCCGCCTGGTCACCCGACGGGCGGGAGCTGGTCTACTCGATGCAGGGCTCGCTCTGGCGCCAGCGGGTCGGCTCATCCGAAGCGGTCCAGCTCACCGACGGCCCGGGTTATGACTTCCAGCCCGACTGGTCGCGCGATGGGCAATACATCGCCTACACCTCCTATCGGAACGATGCGCTGGAGATCCGGGTGTTCGACCTCGAGACCGGGAGCTCCCAGGCCCTGGTATCCGATGGGGCGGTGCATCTCGATCCCCGCTGGTCCCCGGACGGAACTCGACTTGTCTACGTGTCCACCGCCCACGAGCGGCGTTGGCACGTTTATCTCCTGGCGGTCCACCGGGGGCGAGCTGCCGGCCCGCCGGCTCGGATCACCGAGGACAACGACAGCCGGCTGCCTCGCTACTACTACAGCCGCTTCGATCACTATCTCTCGCCCGTGTGGTCTCCCGATGGGAACGAGCTCCTGCTGGTCTCCAATCGAGGCCACGTCTGGGGCTCCGGCGGGATCTGGCGTGGGGAGGCGCGGGCCGGTGCGCCCCTACGGGAGATCCGCAACGAGGAAACCACCTGGAAGGCGCGGCCCGATTGGTCCCCCGACGGCAAGCGAGTGGTCTATAGCTCTTACCTCGGCGGTCAGCGCAACCAGCTCTGGCTCGTCCCGAGCACCGGGGGCGATCCCTTCCAGCTCACCTACTGCCCCTGTGATCACACCGCCCCCCGATGGTCGCCCGATGGAAGGCGGATTGCCTTCATCAGCAACGAGCCCGGAAACCCATCGCTTCGCATCCTGACGGTTCCCGGTGGAGCAGTCGAGCCGATTAGCCCGCGGACCCTCCGCTACCTGCATCCGGTCGGGACTCTTCGGATCGTTCTCGCCGATGCGGCTGGGGCATCGGTCGCCGCTCGCGTTTCGGTCACCGGGCCCGACGGTCGTGGTTGGGCCCCCGCAGACGCGCTGCGCCAGGCGGATGATGGTTTTGATCGGAGCGAGAGGGCCTTCGAGACCACTTATTTCCATGTCCGGGGAACCGCCTCGCTCACGGTTCCCGCTGGAGAGTATGCCGTCGTGGTGAGCAAGGGCCCCGAGTATCGGGCCGTGACCCGGAAGGTGTCGGTCGCCTCCCGAGCCGCCGTCGTGGTGCCGATTCGGCTGGCCCGCTTGCTCGATCTTCCGGCCCGGGGCTGGTGGAGCGGCGACCTGCACGTCCATATGAACTATGGCGGAGTCTATCGGATGGACTCCCCCCGGCTCCGGACCCAGGCCGAGGCCGAGGACCTGCACGTGGTCGAAAACCTGATCGTGAACAAGGAGCAGCGGATCCCCGATGGCGCCCTCTTCCGGCCGGGCGGAGCGCCTGATCCGGTCTCGACCGCGCGCACGATCATCCGGCACGACGAGGAGTTTCACACCTCCTGGTGGGGCCACACCGGACACCTGGGGCTCACCGGTTACCTGATCCTGCCGGATTACGCGGGTTATGCGAATACCGCCGCCGCGAGCCTCTTCCCCGACAACGCCGCGATCTTCGACCTGGCGCGTGGGCAGGGCGGCGTCTCCGGCTATGTGCACCCCTACGACGAGGCGCCCGACCCGTCCGGCCCCGGCTCCCTCACCCACGCGCTGCCGGTGGACGTGGCACTCGGCAAGGTGGACTACCTCGAGGTCCTGGGGTTCTCGGATCACCTGGCCACCGCAGGGGTCTGGTACCGGCTGCTCAACGCCGGGTTCCGGATCCCCGCCGGAGCGGGCACCGATGCCATGGCCAACTTCGCCTCGCTCCGGGGACCGGTCGGCCTCAACCGCGTCTTCGTGCGCACCGGCCCCGGGCTTGGCTATCGCGCCTGGCTCGCCGGGCTCAAGGCCGGACGCACCTTCGTCAGCAACGGACCGCTGCTCGAGTTTTCCCTGAATGGCCGGCAGCCCGGCGGCGAGCTCTCGTTTCCGGCCGGCGTACACCAGCTCACCGCCCGGGTCTCCCTTCGATCCAATGTCCCCATCGAGCGGCTCGAGATCGTGGCGAACGGAGTCGTCCTCGCCCCGGTTCCCCTGAGCCCCGATGGAACCCGGGCCGACGCCACGGTCTCGCTCCCCGTCGCCCGGAGCGGGTGGTTTACCCTCCGGGCTTGGTCAGCCCGGGCTCATCCGCTCGTCCTGGACCAGTATCCCTTCGCGACGACCAGTCCGATCTATGTGGCCGTCGGCGGGCTGCCGGTGCGGTCGGCCGAGGCCGCCCTCTATTTCCTTCGCTGGATCGAACGGCTGGAGGAAGCGGCCGCCGGACACGCCGGCTGGAACGACGAGGTCGAGAAGCGCGAGGTGCTGGGGCGCCTGGCGGCTGCCAGGGAGGTGTTTCGGAGCCTATCTCCCGGTATCAGGTGAAGCGCCTGGAGGGGGCGCCGGGGGGGGGGCCGCGGGTGCCGGAACTGCCGCGCCCGTGGTTCCGACCGCTCCCCGGATCGTGACCGTGGTCGGCGAGTAGATCCCGAGTGTCACGACCATCAGGAGGTTGTCGACAAACGTGTGCCTCGTGATGGCCACCAGCTTGGTCAGGCGCTTGCCCTCGCCGAGATGCTTGTCGACGGCCTGCTGGATGTCCGGGTCCTTGCCCTGCACCAGTCCCCAGACCCAGTGCGGCGCGTTCAGCTTCTCGGTGAACTCGACGACGTTGGCGGCGGTATCCGCGCCCCCCACTCCCGCTGGTGCATAGGTGAATTCGGTGCGCCAGAGCCCCCCTAGCACCAGTTGGGCGATGCCCAGGCCGATAACCAGAACCGCCAGGAAGAGAGCTGCGCAACCTGCTTTTGCGTCGTCGTCCATGGTTCATTCCTTATCCTGCCCGGAACCTTCGGCCATCCGATGGCCGGAGCCGAGGGGCGGAGTCACTCCGAGGCGCCTGAGGCTGGGAACGCGTGAGGCGAAGGTACGGCCCGCTTGCAGAGGTGTCAAACCGGTGCGCGGTTCATCGTTCACCGCTCACGATCGTGAGCCGCCCCGGCAGGATCTCGATGCGGAGCTCTCCCTCCGCCTCGAGATTCTCCCCGTCAACTTCGATCATCATGACCCCGGCTCCCCGGCGAATCTGAACCGGATCCCGGAGCGGCATCGTGTGAACCTGCTTCATCTCCACATGGGTTCCTGCCCGGAGCCGGGAAAGCGCGCGGAGCCCCCGGAACCGGCCCATCGCGCCGATGACCACCAGGTCGAGCACCCCATCCGCCGGGTCGGACCCGGGAGAGATCCGAAGCCCGCCGCCGAAGCAGGCCCCGTTGGCCACGGTCAGATTGAGGGCGGGCCCGTGATGCAGGACCCGCCCACCTGAAGTCACCTCGTATGTGACGGGTGTTCCGGTGACCAGCGCCGCCAGTCCGGACAAGGGGTAGCGGGCGGCGCCTGGCAGCACCTGCCCGAGCCGCACCGCCAGACGGTTGGCCCGTGCGCTGGTCCCGGTGGAAACCGAATTCAGGAAGAACCGGGACCGGGCCTCCCCGGCGCCGGTGCGGAAGGAGCAACGGCCCACGTCCATGGTGCGCGCCCGGTCGGGCACGAGGTCGGCCGCCGCGTCGAGCGGGTTAGGAGGGAGTCCCAGGTTGCGGGCGATGTCGTTTCCGGTTCCGGCCGGAATGATCGCCAGGCGGAACCGCAGGTCGGAGCCCAGGAGTCCGTTGACGGCCTCGTGAACCGAGCCGTCCCCACCCACTACGACCACGATACCGCCCGG
>DATECI010000401.1:0-2542 GCA_035286985.1 Gemmatimonadales bacterium | reverse complement strand
GGCGGGTTATGCACTGCTTCGGGACCGGCCCGAGCTCGCGCCCGAGCTCCTGCCCGATCTCGTGCTGGAGCGGGTCGAGGCCGGCGCCGCGCGCCAGGCCGGCGGAGCCCGCTACGTGACGAGCGAGGCAGAGGAACGGCCCCTGTTGGCCTCGGCCATCATCACCAACAACGTGCAGATCGCCTTCAACTGCTTCGCGGGGGGCATTGTCTTCGGGGTTGGCGCCCTGGTCATCCTGGCGTTCAACGGCCTCTTCCTCGGCGCGGTCTCCGCCCATTTCGCCAACGCGGGGCTCCTGGGATACCTCTGGACCTTCGTGATCGGTCACGGGGTACTGGAGCTGTTCGCCATCTGGGTCGCCGGGGCGGCGGGGTTCCTGCTGGGTCGCTCGCTTATCGCACCGGGAGAGCTCCGCCGCCGGGACGCGGTCGTGCTCGCGGGGCGGCGGGCGGTCCGGCTGATCGGGGCGGTGGTGGTCCTGCTCGTCCTTGCCGGGCTGATCGAGGGCTTCGTTTCGGCCGGAGAGTTGCCGCTCCCGGCTCGCCTCGTGGTGAGTAGCGGTAGCCTGCTGTTCCTGACGCTCTATCTTCTCAACGGAACCCGTGCTGAAACCCTGGGGGTCTCCTCATGACCCGGCTTCCTGACCCCGAGGTCGCCGGCCACGGACCTTCGGTCCTCGTCGTGGACGACGATCCCGACCTGCAGCGATGGGTCGCCGCGGTGCTCGAGCCGAACGGCTGCCAGGTGGCTTGCGCGGCGGATACCCCTACCGGTTTGATGATGGTACACTCGGTCAAGCCCGACGTGATCGTGCTCGATGTGAACCTTCCCGGTGGCGGAGGCAAGGTATTTCTCGAACGGTTGAGAAAACTGGCTGGCTTCCAGCACACCCCGGTGCTGATTCTGAGCGCCGAGATCAGCACCAAGGTTGCTATCTCGCTTCAGCCCTTTGAGGTGGCAGCCATGCTCGAGAAGCCCGCCAACGCCCGCCTCTTCATTCAAGCCGTGCTCCAGGCCGCCCGGTCCCCGTGATATTTCCCCAATCCGGCCCAATCCACCACGGAATCTGACCAATCCACCACCAATCCTGCTGGAATCTGCCCAATGCTCGTCGAACCCTGACGATTCGCATCGAATCCACTTCGAATCGCACCGGAATTCGATGAAGCGGAATACCAAAGGCCCCCTTTCGGAGCCTTCTCGAGCGGTAACCCGCCTTTAGGACCTTCCGACCCGATCCGCTTCGGAGTGGCAGGGTTGATGCATCCCTGGCTCGCCGGATTCGTTGCCGGAGGGTTCTATGGCAAGCCCCGAAGCCTCGTCCTCACTAGCAAGCGGCCGCCAGCGACTCACCCCACCCGCTGCGGTGAGCCTGGTTGCCAGGCTCCGCGGGTACAGCTGGGGTGCCTTGCTGGGGGTAGCGGTCACCGGCGCATTGACCCTGGGTCTGCCGGTCATTCATGGGAAGCCGTGGCTCGAGCTTCCCCTGGCCATGCTCTGTGTCGCCGCTGGGATGCTCCTCGAGCGGGCCGCACGCTACTTCCTCAGCGCGGAAATCGACTCCTGGGTCCAGCACCTCGCCGCTCGGCGCGAAGCCGATCGCGAGCTTCGCAAGCTCCGGGCGTATCGCAAAAGCCGCCTGATCCCCGAGCCGGAGGCCCGCCGCATCGCCGCGAGGATTAGCAAGCGTGACGTCCAGGGCGGGAAGCAGCCCGGCCATCCCCGCGGCCCGTATCGCAAGCGGAGCGCCGTGACCCCGCCCCCGGAACCCACCACCGGATTGCCTCCGCAATCCGAAAAGCCGGCGGCCTGAACCTTCACCGAGTGGAGCCATCCTATGTACCGTAACCCAGCTCACGGCCGCACCGAACGCGCCCGGATCCTCGCCACCGGTCTCCTGGCGCTGGGAGCCGCCGGGCTCGCGAGCCTCTTCGCCCCGGTCGAGTCCCGCGAGGCCGCGCCCGTGCTCGGCGTCCTCTGGCTCTTCGACCTCGCGGTGGGAACCTTGTTCCTGCTGCTCTGGGCCGCGTGGAATCGGCTCGAGCCTCGCCGCCGCCGCACCGCCACGAGATGGGAAGCCCGGCTCGCCCGCCGCAAGCTCGAGCATTACCGGGGCATCGGTACCCTGTGCGGAGAGGAGGCGGCCCGCCTCGCTGCCGCGATCGAGCGCCGGGAGCGAGCCGCGCTCTGGCAGGCTGTCTGAGCCATCCTCCGCGCAATCCTGCAACGGCCCGCGGCGATTCGGTACCTGAGATGATTGGGGTACCGCGTATCGTGCCGCATGCCCGCTTGCGCGCTCGGCCACGGGAGACCTACCATATGGGCATGCCGGATACTGCGACGAAGTGGACTCGGGAGATGGTGCTGGCGCTCCCCGACGACGGCAAGCGCTACGAGCTGTTCGACGGGGAGCTGCTCGTGAGCCCTGCCCCCAACCTCGTCCACCAGCTCGCCCTGGCGCGACTCTACGATGCGCTCGCGCCGTTCGTCCGGGCTCATCGCCTCGGCGAAACCCTGTGGTCCCCGGCCGACCTGAGCCTCG
>DATECI010000400.1:0-2029 GCA_035286985.1 Gemmatimonadales bacterium | reverse complement strand
CGGGGGGTCGCGGTGTGTCTTGACATCCTGCCCCGTAGAAGGAATTTCCTTCCCGCCCAACCTGGGGGCCGACTCGTCGGGTGCCCCCTTGGGCGTCGCCCGCCGAGGTGGTCGAGTGGGAAGGTGAGACCGACGCAACTCCAGGCCGGCGCTCAAGGCCGGGGATGTTGATGAAATTGCAGTCGGAGCACCTGCTATTGCCCGAGCGGATGCAACATCATCGATTTCGCGTGGGACTCCGGCTCCAGCAGTGGTGGGGGGATCGGTAAGTTATGGCGATGACTACGGAGTGAGGTTCCCCGTGGCCCCCATGCAGGGTGTGGCTGCCGGTCTCATCCTTGTGGCTCCGGCGATTGCCTCCGCACAATCCGCTGCCGGCGTCGGGGACCGGGACCGGCCGGCGACTTCAGCCGCGCGGGCCGATGAAGAGATCGTGCTCGACGGCCGGCTCACCGAACCGGCATGGGCGCGGGCCGTGCCCGTCACCAAGTTCACTCAGGTAGACCCGTCCGAAGGAGAGCCGGTGAGCCAGCGAACGGAGGTCCGCATCATCTACGATGCCGCGGCCCTGTACGTCGGCGTCCGGGCCTGGGACGAAGGCCCCATCACGGCCCGGCTGGGCCGGCGGGACATGGACCTGCTCGACTCCGACTGGTTCGGCGTGGTGATCGACAGCTACCACGATCATCAGACCGGCTTCTCTTTCGACGTGAATCCCGCCGGGGTGATGCGAGACGCGGTGAAGTCCATGAATGGCGGCCAGGAGAAGGATGATCTGACCTGGGACGGGGTGTGGAACGTCGCCACCTCCATGGATGAGCAGGGCTGGACCGTGGAGTACCGAATTCCTTTCAGCCAGCTCCGGTTCCGCAGCCAGGAGGAACAGCGCTGGGGGATTCAGCTCGAGAGGATCATCGGGCGGAATCGCGAATACGCGGTCTCGTCCTTCACGCCCAAGAGCGAGCGCGGCGGGATTCCCGCGTTCGGTCATCTGCTGGGGATTCGTGATGTCCGGCCCGGCAAACGCCTGGAACTTCTGCCCTACGCCCTGGCGCGCACCGCCCACGTGGATCCAGGCCCCAACCCCTTCCGCACCGGATCGGAACAATCCGGCTCAGGCGGCCTGGACCTGCTCTACCGGGCCACGTCCAACCTCACCCTGAATGCCACGCTCAATCCGGATTTCGGGCAAGTGGAGGTGGACCCCGCGGTGGTGAACCTCGGGGTGTACGAGACCTTCTTCGAGGAGAAACGACCCTTCTTCATCGAGGGAAGCGAGATCTTCCAGTTCCAGGGCGGCACCAGCGGGGGGCAGCTATTCTACTCACGCCGGATCGGCCGTCCTCCCCAGTTGCGGCCCGCGACCGATCAGGCCGACGTGCCGGCCGAAACGACAATCCTCGGCGCGTCCAAGCTCTCGGGCAAGACCGCCTCGGGCTGGTCGGTCGGCACCCTGGTGGCGCTCACCAACCGGGAATTGGCCCGCTACCTGACGGGCGGCGGCGCCACCGAGTCCATGTGGCCGAGCCCTTGACGGGCTACTTCGTGGGGCGGGCGCGAAGGGAACTGCGCTCGGGACTGTCGCGGGTGGGCGGCATGGTGACGATGGTGCACCGCGACCTCAGCACGACGCTGCTCGAGGACCGTTTGCGCTCGGCCGCGTACGCTGGCGGCATCGACTTCAGCCACGAGTTCCCCGGCCGCAGCTGGACCATCACGGGAAACCTGCTGGGAAGCCGAGTGGAGGGCAGCACCAGGGCGATCACGGCGGTGCAGCGAACACCGAACCACTATTTCCAGCGGCCCGACGCCGACCACCTTGGTGTGGATACCGCGGCCACCGCGCTCTCCGGCTACTCGGCCGCCCTGACGCTTAACAAACAGGCCGGCCTACACTGGCTGGGCCAGATCGCCGGCGCCATCACCGCCCCGGAATACGAGGTGAACGACCTCGGGTTTGCCAACCGGACCGACCGGCGGGACCTCCAGGCGGGAATCACCTACCGCGAGGTGCGGCCCGGCTCGTTCT
>DATECI010000399.1:0-2022 GCA_035286985.1 Gemmatimonadales bacterium | reverse complement strand
AGTGGTCTTGTCAGGACCTCTCGAGAACCTGAGTCCGCTGTTCCCCGGGGTCCTCGATCTCGCCACTGGGTGGGTCCAGCCCATGCTGCTGGCCGCCCCGACGGTGTGGTTGATCCTCCTGCTGCCGGACGGCCGGCTTGTCCCCGCCTGGACACGGTGGGTCGGGATCCTATCGGTCGCCAGCCTCGCATTCCTACCCTTCCTCGACGCCCGGTCCGTCTCTACGGCTAATACCCTCCCGGCTCAGCTCATGTATGCGAGCTGGTTGGCATTCTACGTGCTGGCCTTCGGGGCCCAGGTCTACCGCTACCGCCGGGTCTCCACACCGGCCCAACGCGCGCAGACACGCTGGGTCGTCTTTGGGCTGGTGGTATGGATCAGCCTGATGATCCTGCAGAGCGCGCCGTACCTCTACCTGGGGAACCTACCACCCGGCGCTCCCCTGCCGAATTGGGCGGCCGCGACCGCCGCGCTCTGGTGGCTCACGACCTCCGTCATCCCGGTGACCCTGTCGGTCGCCATCCTTCGGCACCGCTTGTACGACCTCGACCTGATCATCAATCGCGCTCTGGTGTATGGCGCGCTGACAGCGATCCTCGCCGGGCTGTACTCCGGCTCGATCAGCTTGTTCCAGAAGGTGTTCGTCGCCCTCACCGGCGAGAAGTCCGACGCGGCCATCGTGCTGACCACGCTCATTCTGGCCTCCGCCTTCACTCCGATCAAGACGCGGCTGCAGGCGGTCGTGGACCGGCGCTTCCGGGATGTGCACGACCCGCTGCGGCGGCTTGCGGAGTGGTCCAAGCGGATCGAGGGCGGGATCTGGGTGGTCGATCGGCGGTTGGCGCTGGCGAGGCTGCTCGAGGAGTCCATGGCCGCCCTCGACGCCGTGGGCGGGCGGGTGTCCTGGGTGGAGGGTGGCGCGGAGCGAGCGGTGACCAGCCGCGGAGAGTGGACCGGTGACTCTCAACTGAGCGTCCCTCTGGCCGCCGATGGCAGGCTGGAGGGACGAATCACCCTCGGCCCTCGCCGGGACAAATCAGGATATGGGCCGGAGGACGCAAAGGGCTTGTCGGCAGCGGCGGAAGCCGTCGCCCGCGCCCTGCGGACTGCGGACCCGTCCCCGGCGGGGCACGATCGCTGACGGCGTCGGTCTCGCGCCCGCGAAGCCCGGCGCTTCCTCGAACCAGGGGCATGGTTGCGCCAATGCCGGCAAATCCAGCCCTACCCCGCGCCCCTCATCTCTCGAGCGAAGGCCAACACCCGCCGCTGTGCCATGTCCGGCGCTCCTCCGCGCACGGACCAACCCCCACCCCAACCGTCCCCCTGGAAGGGGGAGGACGCATTGACCCTCCCCCTTTCAGGGGGAGGGCTGGGTGGGGGTGGACGCGCGCACGGGAGGCGCCCGATTCCACATTTCCTTCCCCCAGTAGCCGATCACCGAGCAACCGATCACCGAGTCGCCGATCACTGATCACCGATCACTGATTACTGATCACTGATCACCGATCACCCGGTCAACCGAACGGCGCCGACGGCCTCGTTCTCCGATCTCCCAGGCCCGGGCTGAATGCGGCCACTGCGTTGCGACCTTTCCCCTTCGCGTGGTAGAGGGCGATGTCGGCGCACCGAAGAAGGCCTTCGGCGTTCCCCGCGTCTTGAGGGAAGAGGGCCAGCCCGATGCTTGTCGTTACGTCTATTTCCCTACCGTCGACTCGGAATGGGGCGCGCATTCGATCGAGCAGCTTCCCAGCCACGCCGGCGGCGTCTTTCGGATTGCGGATCCCCTCCAGGATCACGGTGAACTCGTCCCCGCCCAGCCGCGCCACGGTGTCGACCTTTCGGACGCTTCCTTCCAGCCGCGCCGCCACCTGCCGGAGAACCTCATTTCCGGCGGCGTGGCCGAGCTGGTCGTTCACTTCCTTGAAGTGATCGAGATCGATTTAGAGCAACGCCAGCGAATCGCCGCTCCGTTCCGACCGGGCCAGGGCCCGGCGTATGCGGTCGTCAAACAGTAGCGGATTG
>DATECI010000398.1:0-2982 GCA_035286985.1 Gemmatimonadales bacterium | reverse complement strand
CCGGCCGCCGCACGATCCGCCGGTTGAGCTCGACCACGACCGCCCGGGGATCGAGCTCCAGCCGGGCCAGGAGCTCGGCCAGCGTCTCCTCCTTCCTAACCCGCTTGGGTTCGCCATTCACGGTCACCCGGACCTCAGGATCGGCCCCGCTGGCCCAGGGAGCGAGGAGCGCCCGGGCCGCCCGCTCGGGATCGGGTTCGCCCCACACCGCGGCGATCGCGGCCACCCCCCAGGCCCCCGCGTCCCGGACCTGGGTCACCCGGCCAGGGGTGATCCCCCCGATCGCCACCACCGGTCGGCCGAGCCCACACATCTCCGCGAGCCAGCCCAGGCCCTTGCCCGCGCGTCCGGGATGACTCGGGCTCTCGAACACGCTCCCCGCCACCAGATAATCGGCTCCTTCCCCGATCGCTCCGAGCGCTTCCTCGCGGTCATGGACCGAAACCCCGATCCATCCCGGGCCCAGCACCGCGCGCGCGTCGGCCGGCGCAAGATCGCCGCGGCGAAGCTGCACCCCGTCCGCCTCCATGGCCCGCGCCAAATCGGGTCGGGAATGGATGATGATCGCCGCCTCAGTGGCTGCTCGACTGCCCGCCCGCCCGGCCGCCCTGACCGTCTGAGTGGCGAACCTGGCCTGCTCCGCTGCGCTCGAAGCTGGGGCCCGTACCACGATGGCCGCCTCCCCGCCGGCAGCTGTGATTGCTCGGGCCTGCGCGGGGTAGTCCGGCCCTCGGCAGATCTCGTCGGTGGTCACGGCAAACAGTCGGGGCAGCGGCCTCATTCCAGCTCGTCTCCCGGGTTCGGTCCGCGGCCCCGGCACCACGCCTCGCCGCTCATGCGGGCCCGGCCGGCCGGCCGCACTTCCCCAATCTCCACGACTCCCCGCCCGGCCGCCACCCGAAGCGGCTCGGTGGCCACCACCTCTCCGGGCCGGCCGTCTCCCGGCCCCACGCTGGGGCCGAACAGCTTCACCTCGGATTGGCTCCACATGGTCCACGCCCCGGGCTCGGGATCGAATGCCCGAATGCGCCGGCTCACCGCGGCCGCGGTTTCGGTCCAGTCGAGCCGGGTGAGCTGCCGGTTGATTTTCGGGGCGAAGCTCGCCAGCGCCGGATCCTGCGGGGTCGGCTGAATCCGGCCCATCTGCATCAGGGCGAGCGTCTCGATCAGGGTCTCCGCGCCGAGCGATGCGAGCCGGGCCGCCAGCTCGCCGGAGGTTTCCCTGGCGCCGACCGGGGTCGCGGTCTGGCGGAGGATCGGACCGCTGTCCATTCCCTGGTCCATCTGGATGATGGTGACGCCGGTGTCGGGGTCCCCGCGCAGGATGGCCCAGTTGACGGGCGCGGCACCCCGAAGCGCCGGGAGCAGCGACGCATGGACGTTGATCATGCCGCGCGAGGGGAGGGACAGCACCTCCGGCCGGATGAGGTGTCCGTAGGCCACCACGACGCCGAGCTCCGGTTGCCAGTGCCGTAGTGCGGCCAGGAAGACGTCGCCCGCGGGCCGCTCGGGTTGGAGGACCGGAAAACCGTGCCGCTCGGCCACCTGCTTGACCGGTGGCGGAACCAGAGTGGAACGCGACCGGCCGCGGGCCTTGTCGGGTTGGGTGACGACCCCCACGATCGTGGCCCGCTCGGCGATCAGCGCTTCCAGACTCGGCACCGCGAATGCGGGAGTGCCGAAAAAAACGATGCGCATCAGCGCCGCCGGGCTGGCTCCCGCTCCAGAGTCTTGATGATGCCGGCCTCCTTGTGCTCGCGCTTCCACCGCGACACGAGAAGCTGGCGCTTGAGAGTGCTCAGGTGATCGAGGAAGAGAATCCCGTCCAGATGATCGATCTCGTGCTGGATGACCCGGGCCAGGAGCCCGCTCGCTTCCCGGCGAAACGGCGCGCCGTCCCGGCCGATCGCTTCCAGCACGATGCGCTCGGATCGGGTGATCTCGCCGTAGGCGTCGGGCACCGAGAGGCAGCCTTCCTCTTCCCGGGCCCGGCCTTCGGCGCTGGTGATGACCGGATTCACCATCGCCAGCCGCTCGCCTTCGACCCCGACCACCGCGACCCGACGGGCCACCCCGACCTGGTTCGCAGCCAGACCCACGCCTTTCGCCGCGTCCATCGTCTCGAACAGATCGTCGATGAGCTTTCGGACTTCGGCGTCCACCTCGGTCACTTCGGCGCTCCGCTGGCGCAGGACCGGTGAGCCGAGCAAGTGGAGATCCAGAACCGCCATGGCTACGCCGATGGGCCGACCGCCTCGCCGACCCGCACGATCCGGCCCCGCTCGACCACCAGGGTCGCGGTCCCGCTCTCGATCGTGATCCGGTCGTCCTTGATGTCTTTCACTTTTCCGACGATCCCCCCGGCAGTGGTGACGTCGTCGCCTTTCTTGAGCTGGGACAGCACCGCCGTGTGTCGTTTCCGCGCCTGGGACTGCGGCCGGATCAGGAGGAAATAGAAGATCAGGATGATGGCCCCGAACTGCAGGATCAGCATCGTGAGACCGCTGCCGCCGCTACCGCTCGTGGGAGCGATCAGGCTCAGGAGCAGTGAAGTCATGGTTCCTCTCGTCCCCAGTATCGCCGGAGCCATTCCCTGCTCCAGCGGTCGAAATTCCCTTGCCGAATCGCCTCGCGCGCCTGTTCCCCCATCCGCACCAGGAACCGCACATTGTGGAGCGACACCAGCCGGAGCCCCAGCATTTCCTCCGCGACGAACAAGTGGCGGAGATAGCCTCGCGAGAACCGGGCGCAGGTCGCGCAGTCGCACCCCGGGTCGAGGGGCTGGTCGGCGGTCCGGTGCACCGCCTTCCGGATGTTGACCCGGCCCGTTGTGGTCCAGGCGCTGCCGTGACGGCCATTCCGGGTGGCGGCGACGCAATCGAAGAGATCCACACCCCGCGCAATCCCTGCGATCAGGTCTTCCGGAAACCCGACGCCCATAAGATAACGGGGCCGATCCGGGGGCAGCCGCTCGGCAAGGGA
>DATECI010000397.1:0-3814 GCA_035286985.1 Gemmatimonadales bacterium | reverse complement strand
AACCCGCCCAGCAGGTTCGAAAACCAGTGGGGCTGGAGGGCCATGATCCCGTCGAAGGCCACCAGGGTAGCGACGATGGCGAAGAGCACCACGTACAGCGGGGCCAGGCGCTGGGTCCGGGCTTCACTGGCGGCTTCGCCGGCGGGAGAGGAGTCGTGCCCCGCAGTCCACTGGTCATACAGCGGTCGCCGGGCTTCTCCGATGTCCTGCCGCACGATCACCATATCGCGCAGCAGGTCGGCGCGCACCAGGAGCCAGCCCACGGTAAAGAGGACGGCGAGGCCGATCAGGAGCCGGCCCGCCATGAACCCGTGGGAAAGCCAGACCGCCTTCCCGTGCGGCATGCCGTGGACCTGCTCCTCCATGGACCCGTAGATCGCCTCGTACCCCAGAGTGAAGATCAGGGCGCAGCCCAGGAGCGATACCGCGCCGAAGAACACGGTGGCCTGAGAGAACCGAATGATCACGCCGGTCCAGTTGGCTTTGCCGATCTTGTAAACCGCATTGAGCGCCAGGCTGCCCAGGGTAAGTCCGGTGAAGTAGAGCCAGTTGACTTGGAAGGCGTGCCAAGCCCGATGCTCGTGGCCGCCAGTGAGAGCAAGCACAAAAAGCAGGATGCCTACCGCGATCAGGACCCCCCCGAGCCCGAGGAAGACGCCGTAGCGGGCCCCGAGGGAGCGGGTTATGAGCCGGTGCTGGAGGTCGCGCTCCGTCATCGGCGGCCGGGCGGCTGAGCGGCGGGACGGCCGGCCGGCGGGACGGCGGGAGGACCTGCCGCCGGTCCAGCAGCCACCGAAAGCGGAGCAACCCCTTGGAGCTTGCGGACGTAATTCACGACCGCCCAGCGGTCGGCGGGATGGTAGATCTTGTCGCCATAGCGAGGCATGAGGCCCCGGCCGTAGCGGGTGATGCTGTAGAGGTAGCCATCGGAGAAGGCCCTGGCCTTGTCGGTGAGCAGGGAGGGCGCCCCCAGGCGCACTCCAACCGGGCCATCCCCGGCACCGACCGGGCCGTGGCAGACGGCGCAGAAGAAATGGAATAGGGTATCGCCCTTGGCGAGCGTTTCCTCGGGCCGGGTCGGATTCTGGATCCGATCGGCGGTAGTGGTTTTTCCGGAGAGGAATTCCCCGCCCCACTCCGGCTCCGCGCCGGTGATGGGCACGGTGCCCGGGACCGAGGACCGGGGGATGTCGACTCGGGCGTAGGGATGGATGGCCCGCGACTTGATCATGTGATCGAACCAGGGAAACCGCTTCATCAGATCGTCGGGCGACGGCACCCGGTCGTACCACCAGTTGCAGCCGGCGAGGAGGAGCGCCGTGGCCACGAGGCTACGCCGCATGGACGGTGACCTCCTCCGAGCCCGCCTGTTGGAATAGGGCCCGCACCGATTCGGCCTGCTCGGCCGAGCAGGGCACGAATACGCCGATCCGATCGTCGCTGAAGCTGGGCCGATAGGGCCGGCCGCGGAGCGATTTCACAAGGGACAGAATGAGCATTCCGGCCACGGTGCAGAGAGCGCCGTAGAGAATGGTGAGCTCGAACGCGATCACCACGTAGGGGGGAATCGCGGCGATGGGTTTGCCACCGACCAGGAGGGGCCAGTCGCGCGACATCCAGATGGTCATGGCGAATCCGGAGGTGACGCCAACCAGTCCCCCGATCAGGGTAAAAGCGCGGACCCAGCTCACCGGCTCGTCGAGCAGCTGCTCGATCTCGTGGTTGGGGGCGGCGGTGTACACGGTGAGGTCGCGGAAGCCGCGGGCCTTGAGGCCGGCAATCGCCTCGGTGGCCGCGTCCACGTGGACGAAGGAGGCCAGCACGCCGGGAACCTGCTTCCGGGTCATCAGTGCGGTCCTCCCCTCCCTACGTGCTTGCGCGGGTAGGGGATCATCTCCTTGACTTCCTGGATCGCCACAACCGGGAAGCTGCGGGCGAAGAGCAGGAAGTACATCAGGAACCAGCCGAAGGAACCCACCAGGATGCCCCAGTCCGCCCAGCTGACCCGGGCGTTGGCCCAGGCGTAGGGGAGGTAATCATTGCTGAGCGAGGAGGAGATGATCACGAATCGCTCGAACCACATTCCCAGGTTGATGAAGAGGGAGATGAGGAACATCGCGGTCAGGTTGGTGCGGATCTTCCGGAACCAGAGGAGCTGGCTCACCCCGGCGTTGCAAATGATCATGGTCCAGCCGGCCCACCAGAGGGGGCCGAAAGCGCGCCTCCAGAACGTGGCCTGCTCGAACGGGTTGGCGCTGTACCAGGCGATGAAGTACTCCATCGCGTAGGCGTAGAACAATATCGAGCCGGTGAGCAAGGCGAGCTTACCGAGGTTGTCGAAGTGGTAGTCGGTCATCCGGTGCTCGAGCTTGAGCACCTTCCGGAGCGGGATCAGAAGGGTGATCACCATGCCGAGGCCGGAATAGATGGCGCCGGCCACGAAATAGGGCGCGAAGATGGTCCCGTGCCATCCGGGGACGATGGACACGGCGAAATCCCACGACACGACCGAGTGCACCGAGAGCACCAGGGGGGTGGCGAGCGCGGCGAGGTAGAGATAGCCGCGGGTGTAGTGGCGCCACTGGCTGTTCGCCCCGGTCCAGCCCAGCGCGAAGGCCGCGTAGATCTTCCGGCGCCAGCCGCTCACCTGGTCGCGCACCGCGGCGACATCGGGGACCAGCCCGACGAGCAGGAACGTGGTCGAGACGGTGAAGTAGGTGGTAATGGCGAAGACGTCCCAGAGCAGCGGCGACTTGAAGTTGGGCCAGAGGAACCGCTGGTTGGGGTACGGCAGCAGCCAGTAGAAGACCCACTGGCGCCCGATGTGGATGATCGGGAAGAGCGCCGCGGTCATGACCGCGAAGACGGTCATCGCCTCGGTCGAGCGGTAGACCACGGTGCGCCAGGGGGACCGGAACAAGAAGAGGATCGCGGAGATGAGGGTGCCCGCGTGCCCGATCCCGATCCAGAAGACGAAGTTGGTGATATAGACGTTCCACTGCACCGGGGGCTGATAACCCGCCAGGCCGAGCCCCTCCTTGAGCAGCATCACGAACGTGAACAGGCCCACCAGGAACATCGCGATCGCGCCGAAGAGCGCGAGGTAGTATCCCCGGCTCGGGGTCTCGAGGGTGCCGAGGACGTCGCGGGTGACTTCGGCGTGGGTCTGGGTGGGCCGATGCGGCTGGGCCGGAGGGGGTGGCGGGGTCGCCGGGGGGGCGACGGTGGTCATGCCCGCACCTTGGCGAGATAGGTGATGCTCGACCGGGTATTCAGGTCCTCGAGCACGCGATAGCCGCGGCGGTCCTGTTTGGCCTGCACGACCTTACTGCCGGGGTCGAGGATGTTCCCGAAGATGATCGCGCTGGAGGGGCAGGCCTGCTGACAGGCGGTCTGCACGTCGGCCTCGGCCAGGGGGCGGTCCTCGAGGCGGGCCCGATGCTGGGCCCCGCGGATCCGCTGGACACAGAAGGTGCACTTCTCCATTACTCCCCGGGAGCGGGTCGTGACTTCGGGATTGAGCTGGAGGTTCATCGGCTCCTGGAAGGCCCGCTGGGCATAGGCAAACCAATTGAAGTAGCGGACCTTGTAGGGACAGTTGTTGCTGCAGTAGCGGGTACCGACGCAGCGGTTGTAGACCTGCCCGTTGAGACCATCGGCAGTATGGTAGGCGGCGTAGACCGGGCAGACCGGCTCGCAGGGCGCGTTTTCGCAGTGCTGACACAGCAGTGGAAAGAAGCGGGCCTTGACTCTGCTGAGATCGCCCGACTCCTCTGCTGCCTCTACGCCCTCCCAGTACCCCTCGATGCGAATC
>DATECI010000396.1:0-22044 GCA_035286985.1 Gemmatimonadales bacterium | reverse complement strand
CCTGAATCTCGGCGAGGAACAGGTTGTCGGCCGGGGTGACCACGAGATTTCCCACCCGGCCATCGGGTCCCAGAATGCCATGGAGGATCCCGGTCCGGGCGCTATCGGCGGTTGCCTGGCCCAGCTGGGGAGCGTTGCCCTGGTACCTGAGTGAATCGACCACCAGGTGGACGATGCGGCCGCCGGCGGTATCACTCAGGGTCAGAGAGACCCAGCTCGTGGAGCCGATCTGGAATTCCTGGGACGGCTGTCCGAAGACCGAGAGGTCGATAACGGTCTCGGTTTGCGAATCAATCCGGTATTTCATGGTTGCAGGGACGGGATCTCGCGACAAGGGGACAAGTGCGGCCCCGAGTGCAAGCGAGAGGACGGCTCTCTTGCTGGGCATAAGTCCTCCAGCTCCGGCGGCAAAGGTGAAACCCCCGGCATCGTGAGGCGATGCCGGGGGCACGGGTCGGCACGTAAGCCGAGTTCTGTTCCCTTTCGGGGATGGTCATCTATCTAGGATGGCCGTCGCCGGCCACCTCGAGCAGCCTACCCGCGGCTCCCCTTCGCCTTGACGAAGGACTGGACGGTGTGGGTCACACCTCGCCGCCTATTTGGCCTTGCTCCGACTGGGGGTTGCCGTGCCCCCTCGCTTACGCTCGGGGCGGCGGGCTCTTACCCCACCGTTTCACCCTTACCTTCGGCCGCTCTCGCGGTCTCCGGCGGTTTCTTTTCTGTGGCCCTGTCCGTCGCCTCGCGGCGCCCAGGCGTTACCTGGCAGTCTACCCGGTGGAGCTCGGACTTTCCTCGGGAGAGGCGAGCTCTCCCGCGACCATCGCGTCCGACCCGTGTCAGGAATCTAATCTCGAAGGACCGCTTCCGCCGGGGCCGGCGGAGTTCTGGACCGCGGTGCGCTGCTTCTGAACGGACTGGGTTTGAGACTGACTTGAGGGCGGGGTGCGAAGCTGGATGGAGTACCAACCGGGACAGCTTTCAATGCCCGTCCGAACCGGAGCTGGTCGAAAGCCAGGCCCGTCTGGACCCACCGTGGCCGCCGTCGTTTCTGCCCTGGAGCGACCCAGCCTGGATGCGGCCAGCATCGGCTGCTTTTCCGTGCTGCATCGAAGCTCGGTGCCTGAGGTGGTCCGGGCGGTGCGCGAGAGCCCGGTGGACGCCGTGCTGCTTTCGGTGCACCACTGCGCTGACGAGCGCGTCGATCAGGTGGACGAGCTGGTGCGGAGCTTTCCCGGGGTTCCTACGGTTGCGCTCATTACCCGGCTTGACGCCAGGGCTTCCGAAACCCTGCTTCGTCTCGGCGCCACCGGAATCCGCCAGGTGGTGGACGTCACTGCCCCTTCGGGCTGGAAGCGGCTTCGGCAAATGGTGTCCGAGCCCGCCACCCGGGGGGGGGCCCGGATCCTGGCCCCGATCTTCGAGGCCCTTCCGGAGCTTGCTCCGGATGCCCGGTTCTTTCTCGAGGTGCTGGTCCGGCTGGGGTTTGAAGTTCCCGCAGTTCGCACCATCGCCGTGCGGCTCCAACTCAAGCCCAGTACCCTGATGTCGCGGTTTGTTCGAGCGGGCCTTCCCTCCCCCAAGACCTACCTCGCCGCAGTGCGGCTGCTCTACGCGGCCCAGTTCTTCGAAGGAGGCGGACTCTCGGTCTCGGATGTGGCCTACCGACTGGATTGCTCCTCACCGCAGAGCTTCGGGCGCACGCTGAGAGCTATGCTGGGCATCACTCCGGGAGAATTCCGGCGCCGGTACCCCTTCCCTGCCGCCATGCAGCGGTTTCTGGACCAGCTCGTCTTTCCCTACCGGACCGTTTGGGCCACCTTCCACCCGCTCAAGGGACCGACTCGGCAATTGCTCAAGATCAGAGGCCAAGATCAGTAGTAGTTGTAATTACAACAACCCGACATCTTCCGTCGGTTTCGATTGCCTCGGTTCCGCCTTGGCCCCGATCCACGATCGCAAGAACACCGATCACTACCCCGCCCTCGGTGCGGATGGTTTCAATGGCCTCGAGGGCGGAGCCGCCGGTCGTGAGGACGTCCTCCACAACCACCACGTGATCACCGGGGCTGAAGTTGCCCTCGATCCGGCGGCCGGTCCCGTGCTGCTTGGGCACTTTCCGGACGCTGAACGCATCGATCGTGGGGGGCTGCTCCGCGCTTGCCCGGGCGATGGCGTAGGCAACCGGGTCGGCGCCGAGCGTCAAGCCCCCCACGCCAGCCGGGGCCCATCCCACCTCCCGGATGGCGTCCAACCCGAGTCGCCCGATCAGCACCTGCCCCGGTGCCGACATCGTGGTCTTCCGCGCGTCGATGTAGTAGTGGGAGCGTTGTCCCGAGGTCAATCGGAAGTCCCCGAAGCTGATGGAGCGCTCGCGGAGCAAGGCCGCGAGCGACTCCCGATCGCTCATGTTCCGCCCTTCCGGAAGATCGAGGAGAAGAACCCGGCCTTCCGGGGAAGGTCGCTCTCCTGGGTCGTGGCGGCGTGGAGCGCATTGGCGAACTCGCCCACGGTCTTCCAGCGTTTTCCGAGATCCCGCTCCAGACCCCGCATCATCGCCTGCTCGATCGGGGCCGGGAAGGTGAGACCACGAACCGCCTGGTTCAGGGGAATGGGAGCCTGGGTGAGGAGTTGCTGGAACAGCTCGCGGGGTCCGCGGCCGGGGAAGGGCAGCACCCCGGTGAGTAGATGATAGGCGATGGTCGTGAGGCTGTAGACATCGGCCTGCTCGCCGACTAGCTCACCCGAGAGAGCTTCCGGCGCAACGTATTGCAGGGTCCCGACGAAGAAGCCCGCTCGGGTCAGCCGCTCTTCGGGACTATCCTGGGCGTCTCGGGCGATCCCGAAATCCAGCAGCCGGGCCGTCTGGGTGACCGGGTCGTACATGATGTTGGCCGGCTTGAGATCCCGGTGAATGATGCCGGCCTTGTGCGAGGCCTCGAGCGCATCGCCTAGCTGGGAGATGATCTTGGCCGTGAGCTCAGGGGCCAGCCGTCCCGCGGTGGTGAGAAAATTCGCCAGCGGCTCGCCGGCGGCCCATTCCAGGGCGAGGTAGTAGAGCCCTTCCGCCTCGCCGTAGTCGTAGGTCTGGATGATGTGGGGGTGTTGGACCCTCGATCCGAACTCCGCCTCGCGGAGAAAACGCTTGACCGCAATGGGATCCTGGGCCATTCGGTGGCGGAGAATCTTGATGGCCGCCGACCCTCGCTCCGGATGTTCGGCGCGATAGACCGTGGCGGTACCGCCTTCACCGACGTGGTCGAGCAGTTTGTATCCGGCAACCGTCAGGCCGACGAGATTATCTTGGCTCATGGGAGGCAGTCCAAGCTATCGCCGGGGCGGGGCAGGGACAAGTTGGGAGTGCATGGGTTCTCCGGATCCAGCGTCTCCCCAACGAATAGCGGGCCTGGACCGGCCTCGCCACCCCTCATGGGCGACCACTACATGACAGTCTCCGACCTGTTCCGGCGTTCTGCTCCGGGCTGGCTGCTGCTTGGCGCGATCGCCTGCGGATCCAGCCGCACTCCCGCCGGCGAGGTGACGCCGTCCACCGAGCAAACCCTCGGAGAGCTGTTCAACCTCCCGGCAGTGTATCAGCGGCTGGGCCGGCTCGCGGCCGGCGGGCCGATGCCTTTCGTCGGGAGCATCGCCTTCTTCGCGGGCCAGGGCGACTCGACCATCGCGCGCATCGGACTCTCTTTCGAGAATCACGCCTTTGCGTTCTCGCGGGAAGGCCGCTTCTTCGCCGGCCGTTTCCGGGTCGAGTACCTTCTTGCGCGGTCCGGGCAGCCGCCGGTCCAGGCGGTGCGGGATGAGGTGGTGCGGGTCGAATCGTTCGCTGAGACCCAGCGGAGCGATGAGAGCGTCATTGTGGAGCAGGGGTTCCTGCTGACACCCGGGAGCTACACCCTCACGGTCACGGTGCGCGATCCGACCGCCAACGCTTTCTCGCGGGCAGAGCAGGCGGTCGAGATTCCGGCGCTTCGGCCCGGCATGATCGGCCTGCCGGTGTTCGTGTACGAAGCGCGGCCCCGGGAGCGGGTTACCGACAGCGTCGTCCTGCTGCTCAATCCGCGCGGGACTGTGGCCAACGGGGCAGGGGATTCGCTGCTCATGTACCTCGAGGGATATCAGCTTCCGGAGGCCCGGCGGATCCCGGTCATCGTCCGGGACGATCGAGACAGCCTCCTCTATGAAGCGGAGGTTCCGTTCCAGGGTGGTCGCCCGGTCGAAGGCCATCTCCTCCGCCTCGCGTCGGATGCGCCTCCGCTGGGCCAGCTCCGGATCACGGTGGGGGAGGGCAGTGAGGCAAAGCGGGTCGTCGCCCTGGTATCGTTTTCGCGAAGCTGGGTGGTGACCAACTACGATAATCTGCTGGCGCTGCTGCGCTGGTTCCCCTGGGTGCCCGACCGGCTCAATGCGCTCCGCAACGCGAATGCCGCCGACCGACCCCGGCTGTGGCGGGAGTTCTGGGTCGCCACCGATCCGGTGCCGATGACGCCGGAGAACGAGGCGCTCGATCAGTACTTCACCCGCATCGCGGTCGCCAACGAGCGGTTTCGAGACGAAGGCGGCGCGGGTTGGCGCACCGAGCGGGGCGAGGTCTACGTGACGCTGGGCGAGCCCGACCAAGTTCTGGAGACTCCGCCGGGCTCTGATCAGCGGATCGTTCAGTGGGTGTATAACTACTATCGCGCGGTGATCACCTTTGCTGGCCCGCTGGGCTTTTCCCGGCTCCGGATGACCACCACCTCCCGAGCGGAATTTTCCCGGGCCCGAGCGCAAGTGATCCGGCAGGGACCGTCGCGGTAGGGGATCTGCGGCGTTTGTTGACTGGTGCCGCGGGTTCTGGCCCCGGGGTCACCGATTAGTTTTGCGCATGCCCCAGCACGATCCTCCGCAGCTGTTCCTGGTTGACGGCCATGCCCTCATCTATCGTGCCTTCTTCGCGCTGATCGCCCGTCCCCTTCGCACCAGCCGGGGGGAGAACACCTCCGCGGCGTGGGGGATTGTAAACTTTCTGCTCCGGCTTCAATCCAAGTACCGCCCCGATTACCTGGTCTGGGTCCTGGATGCGGGCGATTCGTTCCGCACCGCGCGCTATGCCGAGTACAAATCCACCCGTACCAAGCTGGGCGAGGAGCTCCAGGCCGATTTCGACCTGGCGCTGACCCAGGTGAATGCCCTGCTGGCGGCATTCCGGGTTCCGGTCCTCGCGGTGCCGGGTTATGAAGCCGACGACGTGATCGCGACCCTGGCCCGCCGGGAATCGGCGGCCGGCCGCCAGGTCGTGATTGTCTCGGGCGACAAGGATTTCCACCAATTGGTCGGCCCCCGGGTGGCGCTGCTCAATCCGGGACGGGGCGGCCCAGCCGGGGTCGAGGAGCACTGGGTGGACGAAGAGAACGCGGCCGAGCGGCTCGGCGTGCCCCCGCATCAAGTGGTGGATTACCTCGCCCTGGTCGGCGACACCTCCGACAACGTGCCCGGCGTCAAAGGCATCGGCGAGAAGGGAGCCGTGCAATTGCTCCAGCAGTTCGGCGATCTGGAAACGATGCTCGCCAGGGCAGGGGAGGTTGCGGGGAAGCGCCCCCGGGAGGCCCTGGAGCAATACGCCGACCTGGCCCGCCTGTCCCGGGAGCTGGTGACGCTGCACACCAATGTGCCGGTGGACCTCGACCTGGACCAGGCTGCGGCCCGGGAGCCGGACCGGGCCGCGTTGCTCAAGGAGCTGGCCCGGCTGGAATTCCACACGCTCGCCAATCGGATCGGGGAAGCCGAAGGGCCGGCTGAGCCGATCACGCTGCCGGCGCCCCGCGAGCCGGACGGTGCGCCCCCGCCGGCCTCGATTGCTGCGACCCTCGCCCCCTGCGTCATCGACACGGCCGATCGGATTCCGGAGCTGGTGCAGGCGCTTCGGGCAGCGCCGCTCGTAGCGCTCGATACCGAGACCAGCTCGATCGAACCCCACGATGCGGAGCTGGTGGGACTTTCCCTTGCCGTGGCGGCCGACACGGCGTGGTACCTGCCCTTCGGGCACCGGCCTCGAAGCGGCGAGCTGGCGGCGCCGGCGCCCGTGGCCAACCTCCCGCCGATCACCGACCCGGCCTGCCGGGGGCTGGCCGAGCTCCTCACCGATCCCGCGGTCAGGAAGGCAGGCCACAATATCAAGTACGACTGGCAGGTCTTGCGCCGCGCGGGCCTTGAGCTCCGGGGGGTGGTGTACGACACGATGCTGGCGAGCTTCGTGCTGGATCCGGGACGGCGAAGCCACGGGATCGACACGCTCTCGCTGGATCACCTGGGCCATCCGATGCGGAGCTACACCCATTACACCGGGAAGGGGCGAGACCAGATTCCCTTTGCCGAGGTGCCGATCGCCGATGCCGCGGCCTATTGCGGGGCGGACAGTGCGACGGTGCTGGCGTTGCACGCGTTCTTTGCGCCGCGCCTCGCGGAGACGGCTCTGCAACCGCTCCTGGACGAGATCGAGATGCCGCTGGTCGCAGTCCTAGTGGACATGGAGTGGGATGGTATCGCCATCGATCCGGCCCTCTTTGCCCGGCTCTCCCGGGAGCTGGTGGGCGACCTCACCCGGCTGGAGGGCGAGATCGCGCGGGCAGCGGGCACTCCCTTCAACGTCAACAGTCCGCGGCAGCTCGCCACCATCCTGTTCGACAAACTGCAGCTGCCGGTTCTCAAGCGGACCCGGACCGGCCCCTCCACCGACGCCGACGTCTTGGAGCAGCTCGCGGTGCTGGGGCACGAGGTGCCGAAACTGCTCCTCGAGTACCGCGAGCTGCAGAAGTTGCGCTCGACCTACGTGGATATCCTTCCGACGAAGGTCCATTCCCGGACCGGGCGGATCCACACCAGCTTCAACCAGGTCGGCGCGGCCACCGGCCGGCTGTCCTCCTCCGAGCCGAACCTCCAGAACATTCCGGTCCGCACCCCGCGGGGCGAAGAAATCCGGCGCGGGTTCATTCCGGCCCCGGGGTGGAAATTCATCGTGGCCGATTATTCCCAGATCGAGCTGCGCCTGATGGCCCATCTGTCGGAGGATCCGGCGTTCATCGCGGCCTTCCGCCAGGGGGAGGACATCCACCGCCAGACTGCGTCCATCATCTTCGGCCTTCCAGTGGAGCAGGTCACGCCGGAAATGCGGTCCCGGGCCAAGACGATCAACTTCGGCACGATCTACGGGCAGGGGCCCTTCGCCTTATCCCGCCAGCTCGGGATTTCCCAGGAAGAGGCGAAGGCCTTCATCTCCGAGTATTTCCGGCGGTTCGCCGGAGTTCGGGCTTTCCTCGACCGGCAGGTCACCCTGGCCCGGGAACGGGGTTACGTCGAGACCCTCTTCGGCCGCCGGCGCTACATCCCCGAGGTGAAGGACCGCAACTTCAACACCCGGGCCTTCGGTGAGCGGCAGGCCCAAAACGCCCCGCTGCAGGGTTCGGCCGCAGATCTCATCAAGATCGCGATGGTGCGGATCCACCGGGCGCTCAAGGACAGCGGCGCGGCCGCGCGGCTCCTGCTCCAGGTGCATGACGAGCTGGTGCTGGAAGCGCCCGAGGCGGAGGTGGAGCGGGTATCCGCCCTGGTGAAGGGACACATGGAAGGCGCGGCCACGCTCACGGTGCCGCTGATGGTGGATGTTGGGGTTGGGGAGAACTGGCTGGCGGCAAAGCGGTAACCCTCCGTTTCCCCGGCCACCAATTCCACTCTCCCGCGAGATGCATGAATGCGGGCACCAGCACCATCCGGATCAGGGTGGCATCGAGCAGGACCGCGATCGCGAGGGCAAAGCCGAGGAACTGGACCACCAGGACCCGGGCAAAGGCGAACGCTCCGAACACCACGAACATGATGAGCGCGGCGGACGTGATGACGGAAGCTGTGGCGCTCACCCCTTCCATGGTGGCCTCGCTGCTCCGGCCAGTGCGATCGAATGCTTCCTTGATCCGGGAAAGCAGGAACACTTCGTAGTCCATGCTGAGCCCGAAAACGACCGCGAACACCAGCACCGGCACGGCCACGAAGATGGCCTCGGTCGCCCCGTCGATCCCGAGCTCTCGGGCGCCCACGCCGTGCTGAAACACCAGGACCATGAGTCCGAAGGTGGCACTCACCGAGAGCGAATTCATGATGATCGCCTTGATCGGGACCAGCACCGAACGGAAGGCGACCGCCAGCATCACCCCGGTGACACCGAGGATCAGCAGGATGATCATCGGGAATCGGCTCAGGAGATCGGCCTGAAAATCCACCGCGGTGGCGACGTAGCCCCCGACCTGGACGGTGGCGTTTCGGAGCTGGCGGATGGTCCCGCCATGGGCGATCCCGCGCACTCTTCTCACCAGCTCCATCGCGGTGGTCAGCGAGGCCGAATCCTGGGGGATCACGTCGAGCAAGGCTATTCGCTGGTCGCTGCTCAGGTAGCCGTCAATGGCGTCGCGGTAGCGCGCCCGCGCGTCGTCGAGATCGGAGTAGAGCAGCGAGTAGGCCAGCAAGGATTGGCCCGGGGTCAGATCGACCAGGCTCTTGACGTCGCGCACCCGGGGATCGGCCCGCAGCGAATCGGAGAGATGGCGGAGCCCGCGCAGCGCGGTAAGGCCGGTGGCGGACTGGCCTTCGGGAAACTCCACCAGCACTCGGATCGGCAAGAGGTAGCCTGACACGCCGATCCGGCCCAGCTCTTCGAGCCCTTGGCCGGCTTCGGTGTTGGAGGGCCACCAGTGCCGGGCCGGCAGTCCGATCCGGATCCAGAAGAGCGGAGCGGTGAGAATCGCGATGGCTACGCCGCCCAGGACCAGCGCGCGGCGGGGCCGCCGGGCCAGGGTGCGGGCCCATTTCTCCCAACCCAGGGGTGAGTGATACCAGATCAGTCGCCGAGCCAGCCAGCGGGGCCGGTCGATCTCGCGGCCGATGATCGCCAACAGGGCCGGCAACAGAGTGGTCGCGAGAATCACCGCCATTCCCACGACGATGAGGCCGGCCATCCCGACGCTCTTGATCTCCTTGAGGGGAACCAGGAGCAGCGCCCCGAATCCCACGATGACGGTGAGTCCCGAAGTCAGTACCGCCTTGCCCGCGGTTCGGAAGGTCCTCGCGGCAGCCTCGCGACGGCGGTAGCCGTGGGCCAGCTCCTCCCGAAACCGGGTCACCATCAGGAGGGAGTAGTCGATCCCGACACCTAACCCGATCATGGTTGTCAGGTTGAGGACGAACACCGACATGGGAATGAAGCCCGCCAGCACGCCGATCAGAGCGAGCGAAATGCCCACCGCCAGCACGCCGACCAGGAGCGGCAGAATGGCCGCGACCAGCGCACCGAACGCCAGCACCAGGATGATCATCGCCAGCGGGAGGATCCGGGCTTCGAGCCGGCGACTGTCCTCGGTGCTGACCGTGCGGATATCGAGATCAAGGGGCGCCCGGCCCGTTACCCGGGCCGTGTAGTCGTCCCGGAGTGGGATCCTGGCCAAGGCGCGATCAACCGCGCCTCGGAACCGGGTCACCTGCCGGCCCAAGCTGTCTCCGCTGGGCCGCTCCACCGAGATCAACAGGAAGGTCCGCCGCGCGTCGCGGCTCAGGAAAATCGAGTCGCCGGTGTTGGCATACGAAAGCAGAGAGCGGACATAGGGCTCCGCGCGGAGGTTTTCGGCGATGGAATCCAGCGCGGCACGCGACATGCCGGTGGTAAAGGGTCGAGGGTTCTCCAGGGTGACCGCAAAGAATTCGCTAAAAGGTCGGGAGAACCGGCTGTCCAGGAGCCGATCGGCGCGGGCCGCTTCGGTATCCTGGTCGGCCTCGCCCCGAATACGGAGGAGCTCCGGCGTATGCCTGGCCCGGATCAGACCGGCGGCACCCACGATGCCCCAGAACGCCACGAACAGCCAGCGCAATCGAACGACGGCGGCTGCGGCTTGTTCCGGTATGCCCGCGGAGGGTGGAGGGCTCTGCAAGACCGAATGGTAGGACGCTGCATAATTCCTTGCAATCCTTCATGAAGCGATTTTCCCTCATCGGCTTGGCCCTGTTGGCCGGGCTGATCGGCTTTGATCGAGTCCGCCAGGCCTGGAATCGTTCGGGGGGGCCTGCGGTGATGAGTCCGCGAGGCGACCGGGCCCGGGTCCGGACGGCCGTGCTGCCGGGGTCGCCTCCACCCGCGGCGGCCCTGCCCGGGCCGATTGCGGAGGAGAGTCGCACTCCGGCGATCGACCTGCTGGCCCGGCTCGAGGGGCGGCGGCGACTGATCCATGCTTCCCGAGAGACCTTCTTCGATTCACTTTTCGCCGAGACCGATTCGGTGGTGCGACGGTGGTCCGATCCCGCGACCCCCCTGGTGGTGGCGGTGATTCCCAGCACTCCTGACGCAACTTCAGCCCTCATCGGCGCGGTTCGTGGCGCGCTCGCGGCATGGGAGGAAGCCCGGCTCGGAGTCCGCTTCGTGCTGAGCGGGGATACTGCCGGAGCCCAGATCCTGGTGCGATCCGAGGAACAGCTCGAGGGAGAACGGGTCGGGGTTACCGATCTGGAGTGGACCAGGAATGGTGCGATTCACCTGGCGCGGATCGCGCTGGCCCGAAGAGACCGTAACCGAACGACGATTCCCGCTTCCCTGGCTCTGGCGGTGGCGATGCACGAGATCGGCCACGCCCTGGGCCTCGCTCATTCCAATGATCCGGGGGACGTGATGTTCCCGGCAGCTCGCACGGCAAGGCTGAGTCCCCGGGACCGAGCAACACTGACGTTGTTGTATCAACTACCACTAGGAACTATTCGAGAGACAACGCGATGATCGCGTTGCACATTCGCGCCGGGATGTCCGACCAGGTCCTCGAAAGGGCACGGCATTGACGGGCCGGTGGGCCGGGCTCAAGTTCCAGTGATCCCCCGGTGGTGAGGACCCGATGGGCACCCGGTTGACTCCCGAGACCATTCGCAAGGCGCTTCGCGCGGTGAAGGACCCCGAGCTGGGGCTCAACATTGTGGACATCGGTCTGATCTACGAGACGGAGGTGAACGACGAAGGGGACGTCAAGGTGAAGATGACCCTGACGTCGCCGGGGTGTCCCTCAGGCCACGAGATCATGCAGGACGCCAAGCTGGTCCTGGAGGATCTCGAGGGAGTCCGGAGCGTGGAGATCGATCTGGTGTGGGAGCCGTACTGGACGCCCGAAAAAATGGATCCGAGAGTGAGGGCGTTCCTGGGTTAGGTGCCCTCCTCCTTACCATCTTATCGGCTTCCCTCTAGCGGCTTTCCGCCAGGTCCCGCAACAGCGCGCGCACCCTTTCGTCATCCAATCGGCCGAGCCGGGTGATCAATGACTTCCGTAGCGTGATATCGGTCTCGGCTCGAGCCCGGCGCACCAGTTCGTCCACCGCGACCCGGTCGCCATTCTGGAACAGGGCATTGATCGCCGCTTCCTTTCCTCGCCGGTCGGGCGACTGCTCATAGATCCGGGCCAGCTGGGCGCTCGAGGCACCGGCCCGCTGGGCCGACTCGGTCGCCTGGCTTCGCAGCTCCGCGGGGCTATTGGCATCGGCGGCGATGCCGAGCAGCCACTGGAGGTTGGCCATTCCACCCTGCTCGCCTACCGCGGCAATGACCGCGCGCCGGGACTCGGTGGCGGAGAGGGCGGCATATCGGGAGCGAAGCAGCTCGAGGTCCCGGCCGGTTGCGTACTGGCCGCCGAGGCCACGAATCACCATAACCCGCAGCTTGTCGGGAAGCGCGGGATCGGGGAGCGCGGCACGGAGGAAACTCCGGGCTCGCGGGTCGCCCGAGTTTGCCAGGGCCTGAATTGCGGCCTGGCGGAGCCAGGTATCGGCGCCGGCCGCCATCTGGGTGAGGGCGGCCAGGTCGGCGCGCTGATTTCGGGCCAGCACCGAGACCGCCTGCTGGCGGATCGAATGGGTTTCTTCGGCATCGCCGGCCAGGGTAACCAGGGCCGCGGATGCCTGCCGCCCTTCTTCGGGCGAGATCCGGTCGAGCTCCCGGCCCAGCCAGCTGAGGGCCCCCAGCCGGGCCGAACGGGACAGCTCGCGGTTGCGCCCCAGCGCGAGCAGGGCCGGCCACACCATCGCACTATCGGCCAGGACCGCGGGGAGGATCGCTTCCCGGGCGGACCGGCCTTCGGCGCGCGCGGCAAGGTCGAGCAGATAGTCCGCCGCCGCCTGCGCCGAAATTGCGCCGAGATCGATGCTTCCTTCGGGCTGCGATTCGGGGGCGACTTCGGTGTCGACTCCCACCACCTGTCCCCCGGCCCGGGTTACCCGAACGACCACCGGTCCCCGTCGGCACGGGCGTTCGTCACTGATGTTCACATTGCCCGACGAGATGAACGTCGAGCGGCCGATCTGGACCGCTTGGCCCCACCCGCACACGTCGGCCCGAGCGGCAAAGCGGAACTGCACTCTCGCGTCGCCACTTCCCTCGACCCGCGCCCGCAGGGTCGCTTGCCCGGCGAGCCAGGCGGCGCCACCCAGGGCCGCGGCGGCCGCCATTCCGAACCCCCACGCCCGGGCCCTCATGGCTTCTCCACCAGCTCGCGGATGAAGGTGATGGCCTTGGGGTCCTTCTTCCGGCTGAGGGCCTGGATCGCGTAGCTGCGGATGTGGGGATCGGTGCTCGACTGGGCGATGTTGATGAGCTTGTCGGTGGCGGCGGCTTCGTCGCGGTTCCTGAGCTGGCTTACCACTGCGCTTCGCAGCTCGCGATCGGACAGGGCGTCGAACAGCTTGCCCAGCTCTTCAACCAAGATGGCACTGCCCTTGAGCCGGGAGAGCGCCTCCCGGCGAAGGGAGCTGTCCTCCGACGGGTTCGAGACGATGGTGAGCAGCCACGCCTCGTTCGCGGGGCCCCCGCTCCGGCCGACTGCGGAGAGAATCGCGCTCTTGATGGTGCGGGAATCGGTCTTGGAATAGAGCGCGCGCAGGAAGGCGGCGTCTTCTTCTTCGAGGCTGGGCTCGGCGCGGCGAGCACCAGGAGTGGGGGTAGGAGTGGGGGCAACGCCAACGACGCCGGCTGCCCCCCGGACTCCGGCCAGCACGACCCAACTGGTCGAACTCCCCGCCAGCTGGGAAATGGCCTGGGCGCGCAACCGCTCCGGTAGGTCGGTCCGTTCGATAATGCCGCGTAGGGCCCGGCGGCCCTCGGGGCCTCCCCGGGAGCGGAGGGCTGATAGCACGGCCTGCCGGGTTCGTTCATCAGGGCTCTCGTTGAAGAGTTGCTCCAGCATCCTGGGCGTTACCGAAGGGTGGGAGGAGCGGCCCAGTAGCGAAATGGCGTCGCTCTTGACCGAGGGATCCGGATCGTTCCGGACCACCTCGAGCAAGTCGGCCGTGGCCTGCTCGGTCCCGGTCCGACCAAGGAGGTACACCGCCCGGCGCCGAAGGGTGACGGAACATTCGTCTCTTCGAGCCAGGACCTTTTTGAGGGCGACCGCAGCTCCTTCCGGATCGAGCTGCGCCAGCGCGTTGAGTGCTTCGGCGCGGACCGCTATTTCCTCTTCGTCGCAGGTCGGGCCGGTTGCGCTGGCGGCGCGCACCGCGGCGGCGGCCTGGGCGTCCCCTCGCGCCGCAAGGGCGGCGTAGAGCCGGGTGCGGAGCGCGCCGGCATCGGGATCGGCGGCCGCTTCGGGGTAGCGCTGCTGCTGGGCTTTCAGGGCTTCGACCGCAGCGCGCAGCTGCTCGGACGACCCGGAGCGGTAGAGCGCGAAAGCCTGATAGTAGAGCGCGGCGGGAGCCACCCGGGACTTGGGGTATTTCTGCTCGAGGGACTGGAACAGCGAGGCCGCCCGGGCCCACTCACCCCGGTTGAGCGCTTCCCGGGCTCCGCGGTAGAGCGAGTCTTCCGGGGTTCCCTGCTGGGGGCGGAGCCGGTGGAGCGCCCCGTGAGCTTCGGGAAGGTCGCCGCCTCCCGAAAACCAGTCGAACTCGAATGGAATCTGGGGGAGGGGTGGAAGGGGCGGAAGCGCGGGCATCGCATCCCTATGGAACTGGAGGTCGGCGAGCTTGGCTTCGATCTCGGGCTGCAGGTGGCTGAGCCTGCCCTCGAGCTCCCATTGCAGCTCGTGGGCGCGCTCCAGCGTGGTGCGGTGGAGATCTTCGAGCATTTCGCGTGACAGCTGACCCCGAAACACACCCCGCGGTGCCGGCTGAGTCGGGAGAGCTGGAGGTTTCGGTGGGGCGGGGGGCGTGGCGGAGGGAGGGGGGGTCTGAGCCGCCGAGGGAGCAGCGCCCGCGATCACACTCGAGACCAGAACCAGGAAAAGTTTTCGCATCAGATTCGACCTCTATGGCTCGGAGGTGGGGTTTTCCGCCAGCATGACGCGGAGCCGCGGCAATACTTCCCGCTGATCCAGCGCCTGGTCGATGAGGTACACGTCTGGCGGGGCGGCGCGGAGCGGCAGCCGGACGATTTGAGCCAGCACCAGTTCGAGATCGTCGAGCAGGTCGCGCAGATGGGGATCGGTGATCCCGGGAGAATCGAGCAACAGGCGGGTTGTGGCGAGCAGGTCGCGGGCGCGCTCGTTGGAGTAGTCCAGCGGACGCCCCAGCCGGGACTCGTCGGTGAGGGTTACCAGCAGAGCCGTTACCCGCTCCAGATAATTGGTCGCGATGCCCACGAAGGGAGCCGCAGCCTCCGGCGGCTGCTGCGCCGCGGTGCCGACCGGCTCCCTCGGGCGATTCCCGACGAGCTCGGGCGCGAGCTGCCCGAGCCCGAATCCCAGGACCAGGGTCGCGGCCATCGGAAGCAGGGTACGGATCCACCGAGAGCCCTGGGTGCGCCCCGGACCAAACGCCCGGGACTCGATCACCTGCCACATGTCGGCGAGGGGCGGATCACGGGGAACCCTCCAGCTTTCGCGCAGCTCGGCCAATCGGTGCTCCAGCTCTTGGTCTTCCATCTCGGGCATTCCTTTCTCGTCCTTACCGATCCAGGCCGATGCCGGCCAGAGCTTCCCGCAGTCGGGTTCGGGCTTCGGCCAGGCGAGCCTTACTGGTTCCCTCCGGAATACCGAGCGTTTGCGCGATCTCCCGGTGGGTGAATCCCTCCACATCGTGCATCACGACCGGAACGCGGAGGCGGAGCGGAAGCCGCTCGAGCTCGGTCTGGAGCCGATCCCGAAGATGAGGATCGCCACCGACCGCCGGGGCAGGGTGGCTCTCGGCCATCGCCAGTTCTCGCTCCCGGGTGCGCAGCCGCTTCACTCGTCGAAGTCCCGTGAAAAGCATCGACATCGCCACCGCATGAAGCCAGGTCGAGAAGGCGGATTCGCCCCGGTACTGGTCCAGCCGCTGGAACACCCGGACGAAAGTGTCCTGGGTGTATTCCCTGGCCAGTTCCTCGTCGCCGACCGACCGGAAGAGCAGCCGGTAGACGCGCGGCGCATGCCGCTCGTACAGGCGGTGTGCTGCCATCCGGTCGCCAGCCCTGGCGCCGGCGATCAGCTCGGAATCGTCCACAGCACCATCCCTGGCGGCCGGGCGGGAACTGCCTGCGACCTCAGAAGGTGGGACGAGCGAACGGCAAAAGTGGTTGGGTTCTCTGTGGAGACCGGCTGGAATAACATAATAGTAGTAACAACAACTATTATCGAACAGCACCCAGGAACTGCTTGCCGAGCAGGTTCTGCTGCCACCTCCGGATACCGGGAACTTGGGCCAGCTCATCCGGGGTGGCCGGGGCGGAGCGCGCCACGGCCTCGAGCAGCCAGTTCGGCGCGAGCACGCCCGGGGGAAGGGCGAGACGGGCAGACTCCACGATCCGGATGGATTTGAGGCGCTCGAGCCGGCGCTCGAAGGCGGGATCGGGGCGGTGGCGGGGGGCTCTGGCAAAGCGTGGCAGCTCGTGTTCGGGCAAAGCCAGGCCGCGGCGGACTGCGGCCAGGATTTCCTTTCCCTGGCGTTCCCGCATCTTGCCCCCCAGTCCCCGAACCTTGCGGAGTGCTTCGGCCTCGGCGGGCGGGTGCTCCGCCATCGCGAACAGTGCTTCGTTCCCCAGGATCCGGAAGGCGGCGCGATCGAGCGTCTGGGCGAGCCCGTCGCGCCAAACGTAGAGCTCGCGGAACACGGCCAGCGCGCGGGGGTTCAGGGCCCGGGCTCCCTTGATCCCGAGCGCGGCCGCCGCGGCGGGTTCCGGCTCGGGCCAACGGACCTCCCGGAGCAGTTCGCATTCCTCTTCCAGCCAGCTCAACCGGCCGGCTTCCACCAGGCGTTGCCGCAGCACATCGCGGAGCTCGGCCAGGTGTCTGGTATCCGTGGCGGCATAGTCGAGCATGGCGGGAAGGAGAGGCCGCACCGACCAATCGGCTCGCTGGAACCGCTTGTCCAGTCGCACTCGGAAGTACTTCTCCAGCAGCGCCGCGAGCCCCACGGCCGTCTCGTTCAGGAATTGGGCGGCCACCCGGGTATCGAACACCCGGGCGACCCGGAATCCGAACTCATGGGCCAGGAGGCGCAGGTCGTAGTCCGCGTCGTGGAAGACGAATTCGATGCCTGGATCGGCGAGGAAGTCGCCGAACCCGGGGAGCCCGACCACGGCGAGGGGGTCCACGATCCAGGTCTGGGTACGGGTGGAGAGCTGGAGGAGATAGACCCGGTCGAGGTGGCGGTGGAAGCTCGCCGCCTCGGTATCCACCGCGATCAAGAGCTCATTCTTGAGGTTGCCGAGCAGCGCGGCAAACTCGGCCGGATCCTCGATCAACCGGAGCGGGCCTGCGCTCACCTGCCGGGAACTCTCTGGAGCAGAACCCGCGGGTTCATGGCTCGAAAAGTAGCGGACCCCGAAGGAAGAGGCGTAGCTTTCAGGGATGCGCCCGGCCGAGGTCGAACAGGTTGTCTATCCCGATGATTGCGACGCGTTCGGCCATCTGAACCAGGCGGCGTTCCTTCGGATCTTCGAGCGGGCTCGCTGGGACGTACTGGGGGAAGGCGCGGGCATGGACGTCTTTGTCCGGCAGGGGGCCTGGCCCGCGGTCCGGAAAACTGTCATCGACTACCTCGCCCCTGCATTCCCCGGCGACCTGCTCCGGGTTCACCATGCGCTGGTGCATCTCGGGCGGACCAGCTTCACGATGCGGCAGACCGCCCGCCGCTCCAGTGACGACGTCCTGATCGCCACCGGCGAGTTCGTCTTCGTCTGCGTGGATCGGGAGGGCCGACCGGTCCCCGTGCCGCACGAAATCGGGGCTCACTTCCAAGCCCAGCCGAGCGCGGAGCCGGTGGACCGGATGTCAGTGAATGGGGTTCAGCTTGCCGTGGAGCAGCGGGGCAGTGGCAGCGGCCCGGCGGTTCTCTTTATTCATGCCTTCCCGCTCGACTGGACCATCTGGGAGCACCAGCTCGACGGTCTGACCGGGTTTCACCGTATCGCTCCCGATCTTCGTGGTATGGGCCGGTCAGATGCTCCGGATCTGGGCTACTCGATGAGTACGTACGCGGAAGATCTGGTCGGCATCCTCGACGCTCTGGGTGAGGCCCGGGTGGTGCTCTGCGGGATTTCGCTCGGGGGTTATATCGCCTTCGAGTTTCTCCGGCGGTGGCGCGAGCGGGTTCGGGGCCTGATTCTGATGGACACCCGGCCGGAAGCGGACAGCGCGGAGGGAAGGCGGTCGCGCGAAGCGCTGATCGGCCGGGTTCGAGAGCAGGGAGCGATCGCGGCCGCAGAGGCGATGCTTCCCCGGTTCTTCACGCCGCAGGTACCGCGCGAGATCATCGAGCAGGTACGAACCACGATCCTGGGCACTCCGGTGGCCGGCATCGTGGGGGCCCTTTCGGCGATGCGGGAACGTCCTGACAGCACTCCGCTCCTGGCCACCCTTACCGGGATTCCGACCCTGGTTGTCGTGGGGGCGGAGGACATGATCACCCCGCCCCCCATTGCCCAGGTGATGGCGGGGGCCATTCCCGGGGCCCGGCTGATGGAGATCCCGGGCGCCGGCCATCTGCCCTGCATCGAGCAACCGGTGCCGACCACGCGCGCGATCTTGAAGTTCCTGCAGGGACTGGGGGGGTAGAGGAACAGCGTGAACGGTGAACAGTGAACGGTGAACGGTTCACGCCGTTCTATTTCTGTGGCCTTCCGGGCGGGGTATCCGAGTTGAAGATTTCGCGGTTCTTCTCGATGTAACTCTGGAGGTTGGCGGGCACATCCTCTTCCGGGAAAATCGCGGTCACTGGACATTCGGGCTCGCAGGCGCCGCAGTCGATGCACTCGTCGGGATGGATGTAGAGCATGTCCTCTGCCTCGTAGATGCAGTCCACCGGACACACGTCCACGCACGAGCGATCCTTGACACCGATACAGGCCTCGGTGATCACGTACGTCATTCCCGCGAATCTCCTTCATTGAGCGGTGGTCAGCAGCCGTGACCGTCGCGGCTCCCGGCACAGAATTAAGGAAGCGGGCCGGGGTCCGCAAGGGGCGATCGAGCGGGCCGGGGCGATGCCCGATCGGAGCGGGAGATGTAACCAAGCTAGTGCTAGGCGATATGCTCCCGGAAGAACGCGACCGTCCGGGACCAGGCCCGGGATGCGCTCTCCTTGTGGTACACGGTCGGGCGGGTGTCGTTGAAAAAGGCGTGATCTGCATCGTAGAAATGGGCTTCGATGGTCCCTCCGGCCGACTGGATTTTCTTGACCAGGGCCCGCGCATCGGATTCCTTGACCGAGTTATCGCGTTTGCCGAAGTGGGCCAGGATCGGAACCGTGAGGCTACCGGGATCGATTCGCACATTGGGGTGGATTCCGTAGAAGTCCACGACCGCAGCGATCCGGTCCGGATACTCGGCGCCCGCGTACAGGGCCAGCTGGCCCCCCATGCAAAACCCAACCACCCCTACGCGTCCGGACGTCACTTCCGACAGAGCGAGCAGGGCGCCGGCCGCGCCCCGGAGATCGGCACTGGCTTTGGCAATATTGAGTGCCATGAAGAGCTTGCCGGCCTCGTCGGGACTCTTGGTGACCTTGCCGTGATAGAGGTCGGGAGCGAGGGCGACGAATCCTTCGGCGGCAAAACGGCCACATACGTCCTTGATGTGATCCACCAGGCCCCACCACTCCTGGATCACCAGGAGCCCTGGGCCGGAGCCGCCGGCAGGAACGGCCAGATAGCCGGACGCCGTGCCGCCGTTGGCCGGAAACTCGAGCATGCGGTTCATGGTGAGATGGCTAGAGAAGAGCGGACAGAGGGGTCGGAACCTGCTCGTTTCGCGGCTCGGGCTCCCCGTACCGGTCGGAGGCGGTGTAGAGGCGGTTCCATTCCTCCCGGAGGCAGAATGGATCCGAACCGCAGGCTCGATCCACCGCGAGCACGCCATCCAGGTGGTCGATTTCGTGCTGGAGCAGTTCGGCCCGGTCGCCGGTGAGCTCGATCTCGTGCGGAGCGCCCTTGAGGTCCTGGTAGCGGATCCGAATGTGATGGGCCCGCTGGACCCGGACCAGGAGATTGGGAAACGAGAAGCAGTCGTCCCAGACCGTGAAATCCTCGGTGCCGATGTCCACGATTTCCGGATTGATGAGGGTCCAGGGCCGGTCCATCTCGAGGTGAACGATGCGAACCGGCGCCGCGATTTGCGGCGCGGCGATCCCCCGGCCGCTTCCAAACCGGGACTGCCAGTCCCGGAGCGTTTCCCGCAGGTCGTCGGCAATGATCCGGACCGCCGTGGAGCGGGATGCGCTGATGGGCTCACACCGGGTCCGAAGAATCGGGTCGCCTAGAAGCCGGATTCGGTGTATGGTCATAGGGCTAATCTCCGGCTTGGGAGCGGAAAGCTCAAGAGTGGGGGCTAGGGAAGCAGGGAACCGGGGAACTAGGGGGGACGGTAAAGAGGTTGTACGGACTACTACTATCTATTCGTCTTGGACGTTAGGTTAAGATGGGTTGGCTTGCAGCTCCCTGGCGACTTTTGCCTAAGTTCTTGCAGGGAAACGAATTCCAGTTTTTTGACAATCCCGACAAATTTACTTAGGATTGAACCGGACAAATACGGTGTCGCTCCAGGAAGAAGGACCCATGGGCAGTCCGGTTGAATCGCTCGTCAATCGCGAGTATAAGTGGGGCTTCGTTACCGATATCGAGGCCGACACCATCCCGAAGGGGCTGAACGAGGACGTCATTCGCCTCATTTCGGCCAAGAAGGGCGAGCCGCAGTTCATGCTGGACTGGCGACTCAAGGCGTACCGGGGCTGGCTCAAGATGACCGAGCCGCATTGGCCCAATGTCTCGTATCCGCCGATCGATTATCAAGACTTCATCTACTATGCGGCGCCCAAGACCCAGAAGCCGCTTGGCTCGCTGGAGGAGGTGGATCCCAAGCTGCTTGAGACCTACGCGAAGCTGGGGATACCGCTCACCGAGCAGAAGATCCTGGCCGGAGTGGCGGTGGACGCGATCTTCGATTCGGTTTCGGTCGGCACTTCGTATAAGAAGCAGCTGGGGGAGATGGGGATCATCTTCTGCTCCTTCTCGGAGGCGGTGCACGAGCATCCCGAGCTGGTGCGGAGGTACCTCGGCTCGGTAGTGCCGCTGAGCGACAACTTCTTCGCCGCGCTCAATTCGGCGGTCTTCAGCGACGGCTCCTTCGTGTACGTGCCGAAGGGAGTCCGTTGCCCGATGGATCTCTCGACCTATTTCCGGATGAACGCCCAGAACACCGGGCAGTTCGAGCGGACCCTCATCGTCGCGGATGAAGGGGCCTGGGTGAGCTACCTCGAGGGCTGCACGGCACCGCGGCGGGACGAAAACCAGCTCCACGCCGCAGTGGTAGAGCTGGTAGCCCTTGAAGGAGCGACCATCAAGTACTCCACGGTCCAGAACTGGTACGCTGGGGACGAGGAAGGCAAAGGCGGGATCTACAACTTCGTCACGAAACGGGGGAAGGCTTCTCGGGGGGCTAAGATTTCCTGGACCCAGGTCGAAACCGGGTCGGCCATCACCTGGAAATACCCGAGCGTAATCCTCCAGGGCGACGATTCCGTGGGCGAGTTCTACTCGGTGGCGGTGGTCAATGGTCGGCAACAGGCCGACACCGGCACCAAGATGATCCACATGGGGAAGAACACCCGGAGCACCATCGTCTCGAAGGGAATCAGCGCAGGGCGGGGAAACAACAGCTACCGCGGCCTGGTGAAGGTACTCCCCAAGGCGGCCAACGCCCGCAATTACACCCAGTGCGACTCGATGTTGATCGGGAACCGGTGCGGGGCGAACACCTTCCCCTACATCGATGTGCAGAACCCCACCGCGTCGGTCGAGCACGAGGCGAGCACTTCGAAGATCGGCGAAGACCAGATCTTCTACTGCAAGCAGCGGGGCCTCAACACCGAAAATGCGATCTCGATGATCGTCAACGGCTTCTGTAAGGAAGTCTTCAAAGAGCTGCCGATGGAGTTCGCGGTGGAGGCGCAGAAGCTGCTCGGAGTGAGCCTGGAGGGGAGTGTGGGGTAAGAGCTAGTAGCCAAGACACGGAGGGTAGCGGGTGCTAGAAATCAAAGGATTAAGGGCCTCCGTGGGGGACACGGAAATTCTTCGCGGCATCGATCTCACGGTCAGAGCTGGGGAGACCCATGCCATCATGGGGCCTAACGGCTCGGGCAAGAGCACGCTGGCTCAGGTGCTGGCCGGGCATCCGGCCTACGCCGTGACCCGTGGGACGGTCACGCTCGATGGTCATGATCTGCTCGATCTGGAACCCGAGGAGCGGGCCCAGGCGGGGGTCTTTCTCGCCTTTCAGTATCCGGTCGAGATTGCCGGGGTCACCAATGCCTATTTCCTGCGGGCGGCCTACAACGCCCTGCGGAAGTCGCGCGGCCAGGAAGAGCTGGACCCGATCGATTTCCTGGATCTTCTCGAGGAGCGGCTGAAGCTGGTAGGGTGGGGGCCCGAGATCATGCAGCGGGCGGTGAACAGCGGGTTCTCGGGCGGAGAAAAAAAGCGCAACGAGATTCTCCAGATGGCGGTGCTCGAGCCGCGGCTCGCGATCCTCGACGAAACGGATTCGGGCCTCGATATCGACGCGCTCCGCATCGTGGCGGACG
>DATECI010000395.1:0-6286 GCA_035286985.1 Gemmatimonadales bacterium | reverse complement strand
GCGCAGCCGGTCGAGTCGCTGGACCCAGTCCCGGCCATAACGCACGTCGTCCACAAACGGGAATCCGCGCAGCCGCTCCGCTACCGCCTGGGCGCTTGCCGCGTTGCGGAACTCCGGCTGCAGCCGGATTTCGAGCGACGCGGGGAGCGGATTGGTCTCGAGATCCCGGAAGGCCTCCCTGAATTCCACCAGTTCGGCCCGGGCCCGGGCCAGCGCCTCGTCTGCGCTCACGTAGCGAACCTCCAGAACCTCCGGGAAGGCCTCGATATCCTGGCTGGCCGCCATCACGGTTTCCGTTGGAGTGCCCCGAAGGACGAACCCCACCACCTCCACCCGCTCGGCCACGCTCCGCAAGGCTTCGCGAAAATTGAGGGCGACCAGGGCGAAGAGCCCGATCGTGAAGAGCGAGAATCCGATCGAGGCCACCGAGAGCGCGGAAAGGAGCGGGGTTCGCCGGAAGGTGCGGAGCGCTTCGCGAAGCAGAATCGGCATGTCAGGCGGGCCCGGGCCCGATGGCGTCGGACCCTTGCTGGGCGGAGTCGTAAACAATCGCTCCGCTCTTGAGCTCCAGGATCCGGTACGGGGTGTCGCGCACCAGCGCCAGGTTGTGGGTTGCCATCAGGACTACGGCACCGCCGGCATTGATGTCCTGAAGCAGTTGGAAGATCCCTCGCGCCGCCCGTTCATCCAGGTTGCCGGTCGGCTCATCCGCCAGGAAGATGGGGGGATCGTTCACCAGAGCCCGGGCGAACGCGACCCGTTGCTGTTCGCCCCCGGAAAGCTCCTTGGGGTACACCCGGGCCTTCCCCGCCAGGCCCACCCGCGCCAGCACCCGCATCACCCGGTCGGGAATCCCTTCCCGCCGTGCCCCAGTGACCTCGAGCGCGAACCCGACGTTTTCCTCGACGGTTCGATAGGGCAACAGCCGGAAATCCTGGAACACGATGCCCAGCTTGCGCCGGAGCCGGGGAATCTGACCAGCGGGGAGCCGCCCGACCGGAAGCCCCGAGACCTTCACCTCGCCGGCGCTCGGCTTCTGCTCCGCGAAGATGAGGGACAGGATGGACGACTTCCCCGCGCCCGAATGGCCGGTGAGAAGGACGAATTCGCCCTTGGCGACGTGAAACGAGACATCGCGCAGGGCGGTAACGCCGTTGGGATAGGTTTTGGAAACGTGGGTGAATCGGATCACGATCTGGAAAGTAGCTGGAGAGGTAGGGAGCTAGGGAGCGAGCTCCCTGCTCACCTGGCCAACGCCTGTTCCAGATCCGCCACCAGGTCCTCCGCATCCTCGATGCCGCAGGAGAGCCGCAGGAATCCCGGCCCGATCCCGGATTGCGCGAGCTGTTCCTCGCTCTGGCCCCGGTGGGAGGTGAAGCGGGGATCGGACACCAGGCTTTCCACTCCCGCCAAACTCGGAGCATGAGTGAAGAGCCGCAGCCGGCGGAGGCACCGGTCGGCCGCGGCTGCCCCGCCTTTCAACGTGACGCCCACCATGCCGCCGAAGCCACCCAGGGTGCGGGTGGCGATGGGGTGGTCGGGATGGTCGGGCAGCCCCGGATACGAAACGGTGGCGACCTCCGGGTGGCGCGCCAGAAACGTCGCAACCGCCAGGCCATTGGTGTTGTGGCGGGCCATCCGGACCGCGAGCGTCTTCATGCCGCGCTCCACCAGCCACGCGGCGTGCGGGTCGAGGGCCGGTCCCCAGCTCCGCATGAGCCGCACCACCTCCTCGATCAGGGGGCGAGTGCCGGCGACCGCTCCCGCGATCACATCGCTGTGGCCGTTGAGATACTTGGTCGCGCTGGTGATGACGACATCGGCCCCGTGCTCGAGCGGACGAAAGTTGATGGGGCTCGCGAAGGTCGCGTCCACCAGCAGCGCCACGCCGGATTCCTTGGCGAGCTGTGCGAGCGGGGCCAGATCGAGCACCCGGATCGTCGGATTGACCGGGGTCTCCACGAAGATCGCCCGGGTGGTCTTGCGGATAGCCTTGCGCCAGGCGCGCGGGGTGTCGGGATTGACATAGGTGATGGCGATGCCCAATCGCCCAAACTCCTCATCGAAGAGCTTGGCCGTTCCGCCGTAAATCCACCGGCTTGCCACCAGGTGGTCCCCGGGGCGAAGTACCGCGAGATGAGCTAACGCTGTTGCCCCCATCCCGCTCGCCACGAAGACGGCGTCCTCGGCGCTTTCGAGCAAGGCGTACTTTCGGGCCAGGGTTAGCTGATTCGGGTTGTTGCCATAACGGGTATAGAGAACCTCCCGATCCGATCCGACCGCGTTGACGAAGGTGGTGGACTGGTGGATCGGGGTGACCACCGGCTCGTGCTCCCGGCGCGGCTCCGGCAGGCCATGCACTGCGAGGGTCGAGGGACCGAGGTGCGGCCCCCTCATAAGGCGGAGGGAAGCGGCAGCGGCCGAAAAGTCCCGCCCGCCGCCTGGATCAGGCGGCGCAGCGCCAGCGACTGGAGCGCATCGGCCGCCCGTTCCACCGTCCACCCCAGCGTGTCGGCGAGTCGCTTGGCGTCACCGGCCCCAAGCCGCTGGATGGCCTGGAACGCGGCCGCCACGTCCGGGCTGGTGGCTCCCAACACCCGGGGCGAGCCCTCGCCTTCGGCCAGGACGGCCACCGACAGGCCGTGCCGCTCGAGCACGTAGTCGATCGCCTCGAGATGAAGCTCGCTCACCCCGGATAGGAGGATGTAGTGCTCCTCCTCGCCCGCGACCCGCTGCAGCAGCTTGGCAACGACCTCGTCGGCGCAGCTGAAGTCGATGAGACCCACCGCCGTGAAGTCCAGCTGGGTGGTGCGGTGACTGGCGCCGCTGATGGTCTGCTCGATCCGGCCCCGCAGGGCGGCGCCGGTCGAGCGAGTGACGAGGTCGGAGTACGGGGTCGCGACCGTCTCACGCAACAGGGGCGCCAAATCGATCCGCTGCATCATTGCGCTTCGCCTTCTTCCTGGGCCGGGATAGTGATCTGGACTTGGGATCCGGGGAAAAAGGGAAGCTGCTCGGCGAGCGCCAGATCGTCGTCCCAGGGAGGCACGATGGCGATGCGGGCGGTGCCGCTCCGAACCGAGATCTTCCCCTGCCAGCGACTAAGGTAACCCCGAATGTGGTAAAGGCCCTGCCCCCGGCCCGGGTCGCGATAGCGGCTCACATTATGCATGAGCGCGAGCTCGAGGGCCGCCCCGTCTCCCCACCGCTCTCCGACCCTGCGGGCCTGGGTTGCTTCGAGAGAGCGGCGGAATCCGATCCCGGCATCGCTCACCGCGATCACCACGACCTTGCGCCCCAGCCGCTTCTTCCAGTTGTAGGTCTGGACCGCGACCCACCCGCCCGTGCCGGCGTGCTCGACGACGTTCTGGCAGACCTCCGACAGGGTCATCACGAAGCGGACCGTCGCCTTGGGCGCCAGGTTGATCTCGGTGGCGAGAATCCGCTGAGCCCGCTCCTGAATCTTCCCCACCACAGTGTTCACGTCGTCGAAGGCCCGGATCGGAGTGATCGGGAGGAGCACGTCCGAGGGGGTATCGAAGGCCTTTCGGGTGACCTTGCCCACCAGCTCGAAGTATTCGGCTGCCCAGTGGAAAAAACCGATCCGGGACCAATAGCTCCGGGTCTCGGGGTTCTCCGGAACCGCGAACCGAACCGGCGGAAGCTTGGCCTCGAGCAGGGCCTGCCCCAGCGTGAGCAGCGAGACCAACCCGTAGGGGCTGGCCCAGGTCGTTCCGTGGCCGTTCAGAAGGAACGGCTCGGGTGGCCACCCTCCCAGTCCCTCGGCCAGCTGGTCGAGGGTCCGGTCTTCCAGCGACGGTGGGATTTCGACGACCCGCATCAGGGCGCCACCAGTTCGCCCCGAAGATGCTGGGCCAGCCCGCTCGCTCCCCGGAAGGCGACGTTGCGCGCCGCGGCCCGATTGCCCGCTGCGACGGCCAGCTCCAACGGCTCGCCGGCGAGCAGATGAGAAAAGACCGCGCCGCCGAAGACATCGCCGCAGCCGGTGGGGTCGAGGGAGTCGGAGCCGGGTTCGGCGGGAATCAGAGCGGTGCGTACCGCCCTGCCGCCCGTCACATAGACCGCTCCCCGGGCGCCCAGGGTGACGATGAGCGCCTCGACTCCCACTGCGAGCATGTTCGCGGCCAGCGAGAGCGGGTCCGGGCCCAGCTGATTCATCTCGGCTTCGTTCACCTGGATCACGTCGAAGCAGCCGAACCAGTTCGGCGCCTCCGGCAAGGGCTGGAGCACCCGGACTCCATCGCCTTGCAGGCCCAGGAGCAAAGAGTGCAGGTCGGCGTAGATGGGGCCCGGAAACCCGTGCCGCAGCGCCTGCGCGGTGCCCAGGCTCAGCTCGAATCCGGAGATGAAATTCACATAGAGGGCGTCGAGGCCGCGGACCAGGGGACCGAGCTCCTCCCAGGTCCAGCCGGGCACGCCCCCGGCCATGCGCTCGCAGCGGCGCTCGGCGGATTCGTAATAGAGAACGACCCGATTGTTGGGGGTGGGAACTTCGACGCACCGCGCTCCCGGCAACAGCCGGCGCAGCGAGCCGAGGAACTCCCGCGCCCGAGGCGCCAGGTCCTGGCCCACCTTGATGAGCGGAACGATGTGCCACGAGGCCGGCAGCTCGGCATCGAGGCTCGCCAGGGCGTAGGCGATTCCACCCCATTCCTCCACCACGCCGCCCGAGGGAATCCGGCCATGGATCTCGTCCCAGACCAGCGAGCCGATCACGCCGACTTCAGGCATGCTGATCGAGCCAGGCCCGGGCCGCGCCCACCACCCCCGCCGTCCCGGGGAGCGCACCCGGAACAATCCGGCAAGCCTCGACCGCCGGACGGAAGGCCCGGCGCGCCACCTCGCGGCGGAGCGGAATGAACAGATGATCCCCAGCCTTGGTAACGCCGCCGCAGATGACCGCGACCTCCGGATTGAGGATGTTGAGCAGGTTGGCGATGCCGACGCCAAGATAGCGCGCCGTATCGCGAACCAGCTCATCGGCCAGGGCATCGCCCCCGGCGACCGCCTCGAACACCGTCTGCGCGGTGATCTGGTCGAGGTGGCCCTCCACTCGCCCGACCAGATCGGACGTCGCACCCGCTTCGATCGCTTCAACGGCCCGGCGGGCGATGGCCGGTCCCGAGGCGTACGCCTCGAGACAGCCATCGTTCCCGCAGCCGCAGCGACGGCCGTTGACCTCGATGGTGATGTGGCCGATCTCGCCCGCGACATCGGAGGCCCCGTGCACCAGCTGGCCTCCGATTACGATCCCGCCTCCGATGCCGGTGCCGATGGTAAAGCAGACGGCGTTCTGGGCCCCCTGGGCGGCGCCCCGCCAGTGCTCGCCCAGCATGGCGCAGTTCGCATCGTTGTCGAGCGACGCGGGCAACCCGAGCCCCTCCCCGATCCGGTCCCGGACCGGCATGTCTTTCCAGCGCAGATTCGGCGTGAAGATGACCACGCCCCGGGTCCGGTCGAGCGGTCCCGGCGACCCGATTCCGACCCCGATGATGTTGGCGGAAGAGTCCTCGCGGTGGGCTTGGGCGATGACCCCGTTGGCCATGGTGAGGATCCGGCCGATGACCGAGTCGGGACCGTCCGGAGCGCCGGTTGGCTCGGAAACCAGCCCCCGAACTTGGCGGCCGTCCTCGCTGACCGCCCCCACCACGAGATTGGTCCCGCCGATGTCCACGCCGATGATCCACCGCATGGAAGCGATCTCCGGGACCGGATCAGAGGGAAGAATACACTAGTCGACCTGGAGGACCGCCAGAAACGCCTCCTGGGGAATCTCCACCGCGCCGACCTGCTTCATCCGTTTCTTCCCTTCTTTCTGCTTTTCCAGGAGCTTCCGCTTCCGGGTCACGTCGCCGCCGTAGCACTTGGCCAGAACGTCCTTTCGTAGCGCCGAGACCGTCTCCCGGGCGATGATCTTCTGGCCAATGGCCGCCTGGATGATGACCTGGAAGAGCTGGCGGGGGATCAGCTCCTTGAGTTTCTCGGCCACCTTGCGCCCCCATTCGTAGGCCTTGTCGCGGTGGATGATGACGCTGAATGCGTCCACCTGCTCGCCGTTGATCAGGAGATCGAGCTTGACCAGGTCGCTCTCCCGGTAGCCGCCCAGCTCGTAGTCCAGGGAGGCGTAGCCGCGCGAGAGCGACTTGAGCCGGTCGTAGAAGTCGAGCACGATCTCCCCCAAGGGAAACTCCCACTGGAACTCCACCCGCGTGGGGTCGACATAGTGCATGCCGTGATAGACGCCCCGACGTTCCTGCCCCAGCTT
>DATECI010000394.1:0-2985 GCA_035286985.1 Gemmatimonadales bacterium | reverse complement strand
GACCGGGCCGCGGACGGGACCCTGACTCCGCTGCCCAAGCCGTCGGTGGACACCGGGGCGGGGCTCGAGCGGATCGCGGCGGTGATGCAAGGGGTGGACGACAACTTCCACACCGATCTCTTTCTGCCGTTGCTCGACGAGGTGGGGCGGATGGTGGGGAAGCCCTATCCCGGGTCCATGGAGGGGCCCGGCTTCTCCTATCGCGTGTTAGCCGATCATGCCCGGGCGGTGACCTTCCTCCTGGGAGACGGGGTCTATCCGAGCAACGACGGCCGGGGCTACGTGGTGCGGCGGATCCTCCGCCGGGCGGTGCGGCACGCCTGGCTGCTGGGCCGGCGGGAGCCGACGCTGGCTCGCCTCACCGAGGTCGTGGTCCGCTCGTTGGGAGGCGCCTACCCCGAGCTGGTCGCTCGCCGGGACGACATTCGGAAGGGGACCGAAGCCGAGGAGCGCCGGTTTCTGGAGACGATCGAGGGCGGGCTCAAGCGGCTGGAGGAGATCTTCGCGACCGGTGCCAAGCGAATCCCGGGCGAAGAAGTCTTCAAGTTGTACGACACCTATGGGTTTCCGGTGGATCTCACCCAACTGATCGTGGCGGAGCGGGGGGTGGGGGTGGACCTTCCGGGATTCGAGCGGGCGCTGGAAGAGCAGCGGACGCGGTCCCGGGGCGGGATGCTGGCAGCCTCGGGTCGGGGCGAGTCGGGCGGGTCCGCCAAGGGGAGGGTCAAGAAGCCGAAATGGCACATCCTCCGGCGGGGCAAGCAACGCTTCGTCGGCTACGAGACCACGGAAGCGGAAACCGAGGTCCTTGCCTTCCGGCAGGAGGGGGTGCGGGTCGAGCTGGTTCTTCGGGAGAACCCGTTCTACCTCGAATCGGGGGGCCAGGTCAGCGATACCGGGGTGATCCGCGGCATCGGCTGGTCGCTGCCGGTGGAGGAGATTCGCGGGGAGGACCGCGGGACTACTCTGGTGGGCGGATTCGAGGGCGAGTTCGAGCCGACGGCCGTGACCGCGGTGGTGGATGAGCCCCGCCGGCGTGACATCGAGCGGAACCATAGCGCCACCCATCTGGTCCACCTTGCCTTGCGGCGCCACCTCGGTCCCCACGTCAGGCAGCAGGGATCGCTGGTAGCCCCGGACCGGCTGCGGTTCGATTTCTCCCATCACGGGCCGATCGATGCCGCCACGCTCGAGCTGATCGAGCGGGACATCAATGCGGAGATCTGGGCCAATCGTCCGGTTACGACCCGACAGATGGCCTATCCGGACGCCCTTGCGCTCGGCGCGATGGCGTTCTTCGCCGACAAGTACGGCGACGTGGTCCGGGTGGTCCAGATGGGCGACTCGATCGAGCTGTGCGGCGGGACCCACGTTGCGACCACCGGCGCGCTCGGGCTCTTCCGGTTCAGCTCGCAGGGTGGCGTGGCCGCCGGGGTACGGCGGATCGAGGCGGTCACCGGGCCCGGGGCCTACGCCGCGCTGGAGGAGATCGACCACCGGGTCCGCCAGGCCAGCGAGCTCCTGCGGGCCCAGCCCGAGCACCTCGGCAAGCGGATCGAGCAACTCCTGGCCGAGCGGGAAAAGCTGGAGCGCCGGATTCAGGAGATGATGCGACGGGGGGAGGGAGCGGGGGAGCCGCAAGGCGACCAACTCAGCATCGACGGGATCGCGGTGACCCTCGCCGAGACGGGGGCGGAGAATCGGGAAGAAGTCGGACAGCTGGCGGACCGGTTTCGGGCCGGCAAGCGGAGCGCGGCGCTCATTCTCTTCGGCACCGCCGGCAGCGGGGCGATCCATGTCGCCCTGACGGACGACTTGGTGCAACGGGGGCTCAAGGCCGGCGATCTCCTCAATCGGATCGCGGCACTGGGTGGAGGCCGGGGGGGAGGAAGGCCGGCATTCGCCTCGGGCAGCGCCGGCGATCCGGCCCGGATCCCGGCTGCGCGGGCGGCCGCTCCCCGGCTGGTCAAGGAATGGCTGGAGTCGGCTTGACCGACGACCGCCGCTGGTTCGAAGCCCAGTGTGCCGGAGCTCCGGGTCCGTTGCGAGAACGGGCAGCCCACTATTTCCTAACCCGCGATCAGCCGGGTCGTCTGCCGGAGCGCCTGGGCGCCTCGGCCCAGGTGGCTCTCGGGGCAGTCCTGGCCAGCTCGGGAGATCGCTCGGTGGCGCTGGATCTGCTGGCGGCCGACGCGCTGGTCACCCTGGCGCTCAAGGCCCAGGCCAGGGCCGGCCCGGCCGAGCTGGACCGCTTCGCGGCGGAGCTTCTGGGTGATTGACCTCCATTGCCATCTGCTCCCGGGGGTGGACGACGGCTCCCGGAGCGTCGAGCAATCGATCCAGGTGCTCGCCGCCATGGAGCTGAGCGGTGTCACGGCCGTTTGTCTGACCCCGCACTTCAGCGTGGCTGAGATTCCTCAGGGGCTGCCTCCGTCGCACGGCACCGCGTTCGCGGCGCTCGCCGCTCAGGCTCCCGCGGCGGTTACGCTGCATCGCGGGGTCGAGCTGATGCTCGACCGGCCGGTGCGTCCGGACCTGTTGGACCACCCGGGACTCACCCTCGGCGGGACCCGCTTCATCCTGGTCGAATTCACCCGCATGGTAGCAGCAACCTCCATTGCCAATGCGCTCCGCCAGGTGGTGCAGTTGGGACTGGTGCCGGTGCTGGCGCATCCCGAGCGCTATGCCGCCTGCCGTCCCCAATCGGTTCGCCAGTGGAAGGCCGCAGGCGCGCTGATGCAGGTGGACGCGATCACCCTCCTGAGCAGCCGGGGTCGGGGGGCGCGGGCCCGGGATCTTCTGCGACACGGGCTTGCCGACATCATGGCGGCGGACAATCACGGCGATGATCGCCTGATGAAGACCGCGTGTCTCTACCTCAGCGAGCTGGGCGGAGATGTCCAGGCGGATCTGCTGGCGCATCGCAACCCGACCGCGATTCTCGCCGACGGCGACCTCGAGCCCGTCCCGCCGTTCGAGATCAAG
>DATECI010000393.1:0-10888 GCA_035286985.1 Gemmatimonadales bacterium | reverse complement strand
CGAGTATGGAAAGTGGCGAATCAGGGGCGCGGTGCGGCTGCGAGGCGGAGGACGCGGGGACGGGGAGGCCCGCCGTCGGTGTGGACCCGCCGATCAAGGATCGGAATCAGAAGCGGTTGCGGCGGATCGAAGGTCAGGTGCGCGGCTTGCAGCGGATGATCGAGGAGGACCGCTATTGTCCGGAGATCATGGCTCAGATCGCTTCGGTGCACGAGGCGCTCCGCTCGGTGGCCCGGGAGCTGATGCGGAACCACTTGCGGCATTGCGTGGCGCACGCCATCCGGAGCGGCGGGGCGCAGGCCGAAGCCAGCTACGACGAACTGGTGGAGTTGTTCTACGCTACGGCGCGATAACCGGCCCGCTCGCGGCGCCGAGCTCGGGCGGCTGAAAGCAGAGCTGGCAGGATCGCGCTGAGGCAGCAAAGCTCCGCAGCGCAATCGCCGGCGATCGGAAATGGGGCCGGACCGGCTCGTCCCCCAGCAATGCGGTACTGAGATACTTCTTGTTGCTGTCGGGGAAGACCGTGACGACTACGGCATCCTCGTCGAGCGAAGCTGCCAACTCCGCCGCGGCGAGGAAGTTGGCCCCCGACGAAATCCCCACCCCCAGCCCCAGCTCCCGGGCGAGCCGCTGCGCCATGAGGATGGCGTCACCGTCATCCACTCCCAGGATCGGGTCGAGCGACTCGAGGTCCACGACCGGGGGTACGAATTCATCGGAGATGCCCTGAATTCGGTGGTTTCCCACTTTGTGGCCCACTGAGAGGGTTGGCGAGTTCGAGGGCTCCACGGGGTGAATCCGGACCGCGGGATGCCGGTCCCGGAGGAATCTTCCGACGCCCATGACCGTTCCGCCGGTGCCCACCCCGGCAACGAATGCGTCGGGCCGATGCCCCTGGACGATCAGTTGGGTATGGATTTCCGGCCCGGTACTCCGGGCGTGCGCCTCGATATTCTGGACGTTGGCGAACTGCTCCGGAAGGAAGACCCCTTCCTGGCTCGCGCCCAGCTCCCGCGCGAGCCGGATGCTTCCCAAAAACCCTCCCTCGCTCTCGGAGACCAGTTGGACTTCCGCGCCGAGGCTTCGGGTGAGCTGGACCCGCTCGGTGCTCATCCAGTCCGGCATGAAAATGGTGACCGGGTGACCCAGGGCCCGCCCGATCGCCGCGAAGGAGATCCCGGTGTTTCCGCTCGAAGCCTCGACGATGCGGTCGCCGGGGCGAATGGCCCCGGTTTCGTAGGCGTGACGCAGGATATGGAGCGCCATCCGGTCCTTGATGCTGCCGGTCAGACTCAAATTCTCCGCCTTGGCCTGGACGACCCGAGGCCGGCCGTCCACCGTGCAGGAAATCGCGAGAAGGGGGGTGTTGCCAACCAGGGCGTGCAGGCCGCGCAGCCGGCTTCGAACCTCCTCTTGGACCATGAGCATGGCCGAAGATGGGGTCGCCGGTCTGAAGATTTCGTGAATTCCGTATGCTGGAAGCTATCTCTCGACGATTCCGGCGTAGGGTGTTACCCTCCTTCGCGATGCCCTCCTTCGAGCCAGCGCCGCCCGGTGCCGTTTCCCGGCTTCGGCGTGGCCTTGGGCTCCTTTTCTTCCTCGCTTCACCGGTCGCTGCCCAGACAGTGGCGCCGGCTGTGCGCGCACCCGGCGGCGTCGCTCCTCCCGTCGCCCAAGCGGTCCGGGTGGAAGTCGGCCCGATTCTGACCGGCCGACTCGATGATCCGATTTGGGCAAGAGCCCCCCTCATTACCGGGTTCGTCCAGCACGAACCATTCGAAGGCCGCCCCGCCACCGAGCGGACCGAGGTACGGATCCTGTTCGACCGGGAAGCGCTTTATGTCGGAGCGCGGCTCCATGATTCCGAACCGGCCGGGATCGTCCGGGGGGAAGTGCGGCGCGATGCCGATCTGAAAGAGCAGGATTCTTTCCTCATCGTGCTCGATACCTACCTCGACCGCCAGAATGGCTTCCTCTTCGGGACGACCCCGGCCGGCGTCGAGCACGATGGGCAGGTAACCCGGGAGGGAGAAGGCGGCTTCGGGGGACCGATGGGGACGGGGACCGGATCGAGCGGCCAGCGGGGATCTGCCAACCTGAACTGGGATGGTACCTGGAAGGTCTTGACCTCGGTGGACTCGACCGGTTGGATTGCCGAGTTTCGAATTCCTTTCCAAACCCTGCGGTATTCGGGTGGGCGGCCGCAGCAGTGGGGCCTCAATCTGGCCCGCTTCATCCGCCGGAGGAATGAAGAAGTTTTCTGGGCTCCGGTTGGGCGGCAATACTCGGTGTACCGGGTCTCCCAAGCCGGGACTCTGGAAGGCATCGAGCCCCCCTCCCGCCGGGTGGCCAGAGTCACCCCTTACGCGCTCGGCACGGTTCGCCGGGATTTCCAGAATGCTGCGGCCGCCGAGGCCGTAGCTCAAGCCGGCGCCGACGCCAAGTTTGGATTGACGCCCAGCTTGGCTCTGGATCTCACCTACAACACCGATTTTGCCCAGGTCGAGGTGGACGAGGAGCAAATCAACCTGACCCGCTTCAACCTCTTCTTCCCGGAGAAGCGGCCGTTCTTCCTGGAAAACGCGGGGACGTTCGCGGTCGGAACCCCCCAGTCGGTGGAGCTCTTTTTCAGCCGCCGAATCGGGATCGGACCGGGAGGGCGCCAGGTCCCGATCCTCGGCGGGGGCCGGCTCACGGGCAAGGCCGGGGGATTCACGCTCGGGCTGCTGGACATCCAGACCGAGCGGGTGGAGCTAGCCGATCAGACCCTGATCCCTGCCGACAATTACGCAGTGGTCCGGGCGTTCCGCGAGTTGCCGCATCGTTCCCGGGTCGGGGCGACCGCAGTGAGCCGGCTCAATACCGACAGCACCGGTGACTACAACATCACCGTTGGCGCCGACGGACGGCTGGGCATCGGGGAGGCCCTCTCCTTTGATGCCTACCTGGCCCACTCGGAAACGCCAGGCCGGAATGGGTCGTCGAACAGCTGGCACCTGGCTGGCAGCTACGTTACCCGCCAGTGGGAACTGGGGGCCGCGGTGCGCCAGGTGGACCCCGACTTCAACCCCGAAGCAGGGTTCCTCGAACGGCCGGCGTTCCGCTACTACAATCTCCGGATTCTCCGGCACCTCAGAACCCCGCAGCTCTCGTGGTTTCGGGAAACCCGGCCCCACGTCACCTTCCGGCAGTACGACGATCCCGATGGGAATCCGCAGAGCCGGCTGATCCACATCGACAGCCACATGCTTTTTGCCAACGGAGCCTTCTTCGAGTTTCCGGGACTCAATCTGGTTCGCGAGGGGTTCCGTGAACCTTTCGAGATTGCCCGGGGGGTCGTGCTCGAGCCCGGAGTCTACGACTGGATCGAGTGGAGCATGAACTACAACACCAACCTGAGCGCTCCCTTCTCGGTGGCCGGCCGGGCGACCGCAGGACGATTCTACACCGGGCGCCGGGCCAGCCTCACCGCCAATCTCACGGCGCGGCCCGACCAGAGGCTGAGGACCCAGCTTCGGCTGACCTATGAGAACGTCCACCTCGACGAAGGGGCCTTCGAGCGGGTGCTGCTGGGGCTGCAGCTGGCCTATGCGTTCACGCCCCGGATTTTCCTCCAATCGCTCACTCAGTACAACAATCAGACGCGTTCCTTCTCCTCCAATATTCGGTTCAGCTGGCTGGGGCCGGCAGGAACCGGTCTCTTCGTGGTGTTCAACGAGGGAAGACAGACGGGCGCGGAAGCCCGCCCGCTCGAACGAGCGGTGATCGTCAAGTTCACGAGGCAGTTTGATTTGGGGCGTTGGCGAGCGAGCGGTCCTGGCTACTGATACTGGATGTAGACTGGTCTGGGCCGGAGCGTCATCAACTCCCCGGGGGTGAGCAGCGGGTCGCTTTGCTTCGTGTCGTTGTGAAAGAAGAGCTTGAACCCGGTGAATTGGACCGGCTCTGCAACCTGACACTTGGCATAGGTATCGAACTTGACCCAGGGTGGGCCCCACCCATCCATGTTAATGACCACTTGCACCCGCGGATCGAGCCGAATGCTTCGCGCCTCCGTCAGCATGTCCTGGGTGAAGCGGTGGATCACCAGCACCTTGGGCGGCAGTTGATTCTGGGTGACCAGCCGGGCGAGTTCGTCGATCACGTAATTCACGTCGGCCGCGGCGAGGGTGCCGATCCGGGTTCCGGGAGCCCGCCCGGCGCGCGTGTAGTGCATGTAGAACTCGGGGTCGATCCCGAGGTGCACATCCGGCCCGGCCAGCCAGGGGAGCAGCCGAGGTAACTCCTGCTGGATCGTACTCCGGCCGGCCTGAATGTCGAGAAACAGCACCGCCCGCCTTTCCTGGGCCCACCGGTACACCCGCCGAATCAGGCTCGAGTCCATGCGAAACCGGTACAGGCCGTCGCGGCCGGGGCGATCCTGGGCGACCACGGCGATGAGATGGAGGGCCGGCAGGGCCGGCGTGCGGGGATCGGCCTGGTTCCACTCGGCGACGACCTGGTCGAGCCGGGCGAGCATCTGCGCTGGCGGGATCTGGCCAAGGATGCCCATTCGGTTAGATAAGGGATTCCCATAGAAGGCGACGATCCGCCGCGTGGGGAGGATCGAGCCGGGCAGCGGCTCCGGCCCGCGCACCGGCCAACCCGGATGATCGAGTCCCCGACGGATGGCTGCCACATGGGAAATGCGGTCGCGCGTGGTGCGGCCGGCGATCCGGGAGGACCCAACCAGGTAATTGGCCGAGTCGGCGATGAGACGGCGGCGCGCTTGGGCGGTATCGATCTGCGCCACCTTCCCCACGCCTCCCGCGGGAGGGAGGACCTCGGGCCCTTCGGCGCGCAGGGGCGGAGAAACCGGCCCGGCCGGCGGGGAATCCTCGAACGGGGCAGAAGTCGCGGGCCGGGCGCCGCCGCGCTCGCAGGCGGTTGCGGCGGCGACGGCGAATACCAGAGGCAGCATGTGGCCAACCGGACCCATGCGGGAAAATACCCCGGTCCCCAGACCTCACGTCGTCTCGGTTCGCTTGCCTGCCCCGAGCGGGATCCATATGTTCCGGAGAGCGGCGTCTCGTTTCGAGGATCTCAGTGGGGCAGAGTCCGGTAATTCTCGCGGTACTGGTGGCCGGACTTTGCGCCTGCCGGATCGAGCAGCGGTTGCCTCGACCGGCCGCAGCGTCCGAGATGGGGATGCGAATTCCCGCCGAGGCGGATATTCCCCTGGGTCCGCTCGGCCTCTCGATTCGGCGGGGGAGGGGGTTGTTGCGGGACACTCCGGATAGCCTGCCCGGTCACGTTCGTACCGATCTCCGATGTTTCAGTTGTCATCTTCGGGAGGGCGCCCAGGCCGGAGCCCTGCCGCTGGTCGGAGTGTATTCTCGATTCCCCCAGTACCGGGCCCGTAATGCCCTGATCAATCTGCTCGAGGACCGAATCAACGATTGCTTCGAGCGGAGCCTCAATGGGGCCGCACTCGCGCGGGATGGGCGGGACATGCGGGACATTATCGCCTACTTTGCCTTTATTTCCCGGGGGATCGCGCCTCCGGGAGAGGTTCCCGGCCTTGGCCTCCGGCCACTGGAACCGCTGCGTCCTGATACGGTTAGGGGGCGAGCCGTCTTCCTGGAAACCTGCGCGCGTTGTCATGGCCCCGGGGGCGGAGGCACTGGATTGGCCCCCTCGCTGTGGGGCCCCAAATCGTTCAATCTCGGTGCGGGAATGGCGCGGCTCTATACCGCAGCTTCCTTTATTCGGGACAACATGCCGAACGACCGAGCCGTGGTCTTGACCGACCAGCAGGCCTTTGATGTGGCGGGCTACATCCTGGCCCAGCCGCGGCCGGACTTTGCCCGCAAGGCAGAGGACTGGCCGAAGGGCGATCCGCCGCCCGATGTGGGGTATCCCATCCGCGCGGTGCAGCGGGTGAAGCCCGCACCGCAGCAGGAGTAGAATCATTGCCAAAGGAGGACCGTATGAAACGCCGCAGTTTTCTTGCCCGTAGCGCCGGAGCCGCCGCAGCCCTGACCGCCGGCAGCTCGCTTCCCGGCGGCCTCGCGGGCGAGCAGGCTAGGCAGGCTCAGTCGTCTCATGACCAATGGCTGGCCGGCATGACCGCGCGGCATCGCTGTCTCTTCGATTTCCCGCTTCATGGCGACGGCCTGCCGCTCATCCACATGCTCAACTACATCGACACCTACAAGAAGGCGTATGGTGAACCCGCCACGACCGTGAACGCCATCGGTACGTTCTACGGCGCTCCGGGCGCGCCCGCAAGTATCCCGCTGGGGTGGAACGATGCGATGTGGGGGAAGTACCGGATCGGGGAGCTGCTCAAGCTGAAAGACCCCGAGACCAATGCACCAACCAAGCGCAACATGTTCTATCGGCCGCGGGCCCGGGACCCGATTCTCCTCAACGGGGCGGTCACCGCCGCCGGGATCGAGAACCTCCAGAAGTTGGGGGCGACGTTCCTGATGTGCAACAACGCCTTCGTGGCCTGGATGGGGTTCCTGTCCGGCAGCGGGACCCGCGGCAACGCCGCCGAGATCGAGCGGGATATCAGAGCCAACCTGATTCCGGGCGTCATCACGGTGCCGGCGATGGTCATCGCGATCGAGAAGGCGCAGGGCACCGGGATCGCGTACAACCGGCAGTAGGAGGGGAGTGCCTCAACCGGGAACAGTTCACGGTTCCCGCTGCTTGAGCTTTTCCAGCGCCCGGCGGTCCCGTTTCGTTGGCCTCCCTTTCGCCCTCAGCGATGCGCTCGCGGCAGCCCGGTGCTGCTCCGACAGCCGCTCCCGGGCGGCGCGGCTTTCCGGCTCTTCGCGGTACCAGGACGCGGCTTCTTCCGGCGGTCCCCGGCGCCTGGCTTCGGCCAGCACGAGGACGCGATACTCATGCGGGCCGATCCGGATCCGGAGTGCGTCTCCCGGGCGGACCGGCTTCCCGCGCTTGGTTCGCTGTCCGTTGAGCTCGACCCGCCCTCCGTCCACCGCAGCGGCGGCGAGCACGCGGGTTTTGAAGAACCGGGCGGACCAGAGCCAGACGTCCAGACGGTTCACAGGCGAGCTCCTTGGGGCTATCGGCTATGAGCTATTGGTCAACTGCTCAGCCGTGGAGGTCGGGGCTGGGAGCGTGCTCGGAATAGCCGATAGCCGTCTCCACAGCTTAATTTCGATAACCGTCCCGTGCCAGCCTCAGTGACTGATCTCCCCGATCGGACGATCCCGCCCCATGCGGGGGAGCGACGCTTCGGCCCGCTCGAGCAACGCAACTTCCTGCGATGGGTCTACCTGGGGCGGTCGGTGCTCGCGGCGATTCTCCTGGTCCGGCTGTCCTTGTATCGGAGTACCGCTCCGGACCTGGCCTTCTATGGGCTGCTGTTCGTGGTGCTGGCCTATACCGTCACCGGCTACGGCTTTTACATCAGCTTCGTCCGGAAGATCCGGGCCGGACTCCTCTTCCTGTTCTGCCATGCCGCCACCGACCTGCTGCTGGTGACCATGCTGGTCCACTTCGGTGGTGCTCAGCAAAGCGGCTGGGTGGCGCTGTACGTCCCCGTGATCGCGGTGTATGCCCTGCTGATGCCGGTCCGGATGGGGGCCCTCACCGCCCTGCTTGGCGCGGCGCTCTTCCTGGCCGATTCCTATCTCCTGCAAGAAGTTCCCGAGGGCAGCTGGGTGTGGGGCCAGGTCGCGGTCTTTTCCGGCGTTTCACTGGTGGTGGCCTATCTCGGGCAGCGGCTCCGGGCCGCGTCCTTCGAGCACAGCGAACTCGAGATCGAGTTGCGGAGGGTGCGGCTGGAGGCGGACGAGATCCTGCGCAACATCCGTTCCGGCGTCATGACGGTGGACGGACAGGGTCGGCTGGCCTTTCTCAATCTGGCCGCCGAGCATTTGCTGGGCTTGCCGGGTGCTCAGTGGGTGGGTTTCCCGATTCTGGAGGAGCTGGGGCGGCGTGCGCCCGAGTTGCTGTCCGCTGTCACGACCGGGATCCGCAAAGGACGCCGGGTGGCTCGAGGCGAGGGGACGGCGCAGCGGGCCGACGGCCGGAAGGTGCCCATCGGCCTCTCCACGACCACGTTTGTCCGCCCTTCCGAAGCGCTCCCCAGCGTGACCGCCATCTTCACCGACATCTCGGATCTGCAACAAATCCAGGCGCTCCACCTGCGCGCCGAGCGGCTCGAGGCGGTGGCGGCGCTTTCGGCGTCACTGGCCCACGAGATCCGAAACCCCCTCGCGTCGATCCGCAGTTCGGTAGAGCAGCTGGCGCGCGTGGCTCGGGACGACCCGGACGACCGGGTCCTGGGCGACCTGATCGTGCGGGAGAGCGACCGGTTGAGCCGGCTGCTCGGCGAGTTCCTGGATTTCTCCCGGGTCCGGGCGAGTCATCTCGCCACGGTCGACCTGACCGCCGTTGTCCGGGAGGCGGCCCAGCTTGTGCGGGAGCATCCGGAGACCGGGCCCGGGGTGGAGATCACGGTGCGGGGCGAGCCGGTCGAGGTGGAGGCGGACGAAGACCTGATCCACCGGGTCGGTACCAACCTGATCCTGAACGCGGCCCAGGCCATGGACGGCGCCGGCCGGATCGAGGTCATCGTGGATCAACCCGATCCGAGAGAGCTCTCCGGGGGCAGTGCGAGCGAAATCGAATTTCCGGTCCGGCTTCGGGTCCGCGACAATGGCCCCGGCATCGATCCCGATTTGATGCCCCGGCTGTTCGAGCCGTTCGTCTCTGGCCGGTCCGGTGGGAGCGGGCTCGGGCTCGCGATCGTACAGCGGGCAGTGGCGGCCCACCGGGGCGTGGTTACCGTCGAATCTGCCCCGGGCGAGGGGACCACGTTTACCATTCTGCTCAACGGCAAGCGGCCTTCGGAGGATGGGGCATGAGCCAGCAGGCTTCGATCCTGATCGTGGATGATGAATCCGGCATTCTCGATACCCTTCGAATCCTCCTCCGGAAAGAGGGCTTCGAGGTGACCACGGCCCAGGGGGGGAAAGCGGGTCTGGAACAGATCCGGTCCGGAAACCACGATATCGTGCTCACCGACGTACGAATGCCGCAAGTCACCGGCCTCGACATCCTGCAAGCCGCCAAGGAGCAGGACTCGATGACTCCGGTCATTCTCATGACGGCGCAGGCCTCGCTCCAAACCGCGATCCAGGCGGTCAACCAGGGGGCGTTCTACTACATCCAGAAGCCATTCTCGAACGACGAGCTCCTGGCCATCCTCCGCCGGGCTTGCGAGTTTCGCCAGATCCGGGTCGAAAACCGGCAACTCAAGCAGGAGATCCGGCGGAAGGACCGGAGCGCGGTCGTCCGCCCGATCGGGAAGTCTCGGCGCTTCACCGAAGTGCTCCGGCTGGCCGAGCAGGTGGCTCCCAACGAGTCCACGGTCTTGATTCAGGGGGAAAGCGGGACCGGCAAGGAAGTGCTGGCCCGGTACATCCACAATCTGTCCCAGCGAACGGAAGGGCCTTTCCTCTCGATCAACTGTGGTGCTCTGCCGGAGAATCTGCTGGAAAGCGAGCTGTTCGGGCACGTGAAGGGGTCGTTCACTGGGGCGGTGCGCGACAAGCAGGGTCTCTTCGCCGCGGCCCGAGGGGGGACCTTCTTCCTCGACGAGGTCGGGGAGATGCCGCCCTCGCTCCAGATCAAGCTGCTTCGAGTGCTTCAGGAGCGTGAGGTCATTCCGGTGGGAGCCACTGAGACCATTCCGGTGGACGTCCGGATCATCGCGGCCACCAACCGGGACCTGGAAGAGGAGGTCCGGCGAGGCCACTTCCGCAGCGACCTGTTCTATCGGCTCAATGTGATCGCCCTGGAACTGCCTTCGCTGCGCGACCGGCGGGACGATCTGGTGTTGCTGATCGACCATTGTCTACAGGAGCTGGCCCTGGAGCGTGATCACCCGTCCAAGGCGCTCTCCTCTGAGGCGCTCGACGCGGTCATGGTGTACGACTGGCCCGGCAACGTGCGGGAGCTGCAGAACGCGCTCGAGCATGCCGTCGTGCTGAGCAAGGGCCCGCTGATCGAGCCTGCTTCGCTGCCGGAGCGGATCACCCGGCGCCGGCGGGAGCCGCTGGTGGCGGAGCGCTCGTCGCCCAACCCGTCGCTCGACGTCATCGAGCGCGCGTACATCATGTGGGTGCTGCAAGCAGAGGGTGGCAACAAGACCAGGGCGGCAGAAATCCTGGGAATCGATCCGTCCACTCTCTATCGCAAGCTCAGCCGGTACGAGGAGCAGCCGGCCGCAGGGTGATTGCGGTTCTCGCGCTCCTCTTTGCGCTCTCGGGCGCGGCCGGCCTCTTCTACGAGTCGGTGTGGAGCCGGTATCTGAGCCTGTTCGTGGGACACGATGCCTACGCTCAGGTGCTCACCCTGATGATTTTTCTGGGCGGCATGGGGCTCGGGGCGCTGGGGGTGAGCCGCCGCTCGGCCAGAATCCGCGATCCCCTGTTCGCTTATGCGATCGTGGAACTGGTGATCGGAGTGCTCGGACTCCTCTTTCACGACACGCTGTACCTCCCGGTCACCGACTGGGCGTATCAGCACCTTTTCCCGGCGCTTTCGGGCGGGGTTGCGCTGGTACTCAGCAAATGGGTGCTGGCTGGGTTGCTGATCCTGCCCCAGTCCATCCTGCTGGGGGCGACTTTTCCGCTCATGACCGCCGGGGTGCTGCGTCGGATCCCTGCTCAGCCGGGCCGGACCCTCTCGATTCTCTATTTCAGCAACAGCTTGGGCGCGGCGCTGGGAGTACTGGTGGCGGGGTTCGCACTCTACGCCTTGGCCGGCTTGCCCGGTACGCTGGCGGCGGCGGCCATGCTGAATCTGGTGGTTGCGCTGGGAACGATCGTCGGGTGCCGGCTCTGGCGGTTGGGCGGGCCGGCGG
>DATECI010000392.1:0-2086 GCA_035286985.1 Gemmatimonadales bacterium | reverse complement strand
CCTGAATGACCGCTCCGGCGCGCTCATGCAGTAGCTGCAAGACGCCGCTCCCGGAGGAGGCGCATTTTTGCCTCCACTGCGGGGCGGCCACGCCCACCGAACCGGGCGTCCCGCCCCGCACCGGCAGCACCGAAATCGGCGAGGTGGCCCGGGTCCGCCAGGCGCTCGCCGAGCACTACCAGGTGGAGCGGGTCCTGGGCGAAGGCGGGATGGCCACGGTCTACCTGGCCCAGGACCTCAAGCATCGCCGCAAAGTCGCCATCAAGGTGATGCGCCCCGAGATGGCCGCCACGCTCGGCGCGGAGCGGTTCCTCCGGGAAGTCGACATTGCGGCCCAGCTGTCCCACCCCCACATCCTTCCGGTCTACGACTCCGGCAACGCCGGCGGCATCCTCTATTACGTGATGCCCTACGTGGAGGGCGAGTCCCTCCAGGAACGGCTCCAGCGGGAACGGGAACTTCCGATCGAGGATGCGGTGCGGATCGCCCGCGAAGTAGCCGGGGCGCTGGCCTACGCGCACGAGCGGAACATCATCCACCGCGACGTCAAGCCCGCCAACATCATGATGAGCGCCGGTCACGCGCTGGTGGCCGACTTCGGCATCGCCCGGGCGGCTGGCTTCGGCGGGGCTGCCATTACCCAGACCGGGATGGCGGTGGGCACGCCCCAGTACATGAGTCCGGAGCAGGCCAATGGTTCGCCCAACGTGGATGCGCGGAGCGACATCTTCGCGTTGGGCTGCGTGCTCTACGAAATGGTGGCGGGAGAGCCGCCGTTCACCGGGCCCACCCCGCAGGCCATCGTCCTGCGCAGCATGACCGAAGCACCCCGCCCCCTCCCCACGATCCGGGAAGGGCTCTCCTCCCTCCTCGACGCCGTGGTCTCCAAGGCACTCGCCAAGAGCGCGGCCGACCGGTGGCAGACGGCGCAACAGTTTGCCGACGAGCTGGGCCGCACGATGGACACCCTCCGGACCGGGGAGCGGGTTCCCTCAGTGGTGTCCGCCGCCGGACCGTCACCGGTGCAGGTGTGGGGACTCTTCGGCTTCGCCTCCCTCATCACCCTCGGCGTCTTCTACGGACTGGTGAGCCGATGGGGATTGCCGCCGTGGGTGCTGTACCTCGCCGTCGGGCTCCTCGCGATCGGCGCCGTAGTCCTGACAGTGACGGGGCGGGTGGAAGCCCGCCGCCGCACCGGCGCCTCCAGGTCCGGCATCACCCGCCTCTTCACCTGGCGCAACGCCACCCTGGGCGGTGCGCTGGCGCTGGGGAGCTGGGCCCTGCTCGTGACCGCCTTGATCATCAGAGGCCCCGGAGGAGCCGCGGCCGGTGGCGCCATCCGCCTCGCCGTGCTCCCCTTCGAGAATCGCGGCACCGCGGAGGACGCCTACTTCGTCGACGGCATCGCCGATCAAGTCCGCGGCAAGCTCACCGGACTGGGCGGATTCCAGGTCACCGCGCGCACCAGTTCCGACCAGTACCGCGAGAGCAAGAAGCCGCTGCAGGCGATCGGGAAGGAACTCGGAGTGGACTACCTGCTCGCCGCTACCGTCACCTGGGCCAAGACCGGGGCGGGGAAGGGCCGGGTCCAGGTGAGCCCCGAGTTAATCGAGGTTCGGACCGGTTCGTCCAAGTGGCAGCAGAGCTTCGATGGCGACGTGACCGACGTATTCCAGGTGCAGACCGCCATTGCTACTCGGGTGGCCGGCGCGCTCGGGGTTGCCCTCGGCGGCCGGGAACAACAGCAGCTCGCCCAGCGCCCCACCGGGAACCTCGCCGCCTACGACCTCCACCTCAAAGCCGAGGCGCTCACCGGCATGGACCCCGCCACCCGCCGCCAGGCCGCCGGGCTCTATGAGCAGGCAGTCGCCCTCGACTCGGCCTTCACGCTTGCCTGGGCCGGGCTTTCGATCTCGTTGAGTCAGTTGTACTTCAATGGCACCCCGGACCCGGTGGTGGGATCGCGCTCCAGGCTGGCCGCGGAGCAGGCGCGGTCGCTCGAGCCGAAGGGAGCTGCCGGCCATGCGGCGCTGGCCCGGTACTATCTGCTCGTCGCCAAAACCCCCGCGCAGGCCGGGGAGCAGAT